>JAATVS010000164.1 GCA_014523695.1 Nitrososphaerales archaeon TH5895 | reverse complement strand
TATTCCTACAGATATAGACCTTTCTGAAAGCCGGATTGTCATTTTCAGAATCTCCCAAATACAGTATACCACTTCCTCCATTCATTTCTCCATTTTCTTAAGGTTCAAGATTTGGGCTACAATAAGATCAAATGCCATACCTTTATCGCAGTAACCTGAGTATACGTCTAGGAAAGGATTTGACCTGTATGTCTGGATATACAAATCAGATCCTGGTATTGAAGATGATGAACTGTACCTTTGGATTATTTCATTTAAAGATGGTTCGAGCTTATTCTTGCACCTGTTCCAATCCTTCAAATATCTATAATCAATTGTAATACCTGCCAGGTACATTCTATCACTTGTGTACTTTCTTGCCACTATCACATTCTCTTTAATTTCTGATTCGATACTTTCTGCTAATTTGGACAATGTAACAGAATTAGTTTCTAGTATTTCCTTAATATTAGGAAGGAAAACTTTCTCGACGTAATCTAGAGGATTAGTAACAATTTGGAAATAAGAGATCTTTAAGCGTGTTAGCAACTGCACCCATTAGCGCTATATTTCTCACTTTATCGGGCTTATTAACAGCAATTCTGGCCAAGTCTAGGACAGGCTGCTTCAATAGCTGAAGGTGTCGCAGGCAACAATTCGCACGCCTTTGCCGCGCACATCGGCGTAGCAAATGGATATTTGATCTATACAGTTTGGGTTATGGGACCAGATATGAAGATTAATAGAGTAATAGTCGATCCGGCAGACGGTCATGTTCTATTAAATGTGCCTATATCAATGCAGCATATAATGGAAACGATGAGTTCTGGAATGAAAGATCATACTATGGGAATGACGAGGTAAGTATCTACTTATCGAGCTATCCTAACAAACTTGTAGCCAGATCTTTCTAGTTTATCTTTTATTTCCTGTTTACTTATTAAAGATGGATCAAATTTTACTATAACGCTGTCTGTCATATAATCAATTTCGATTTTCTTAACTGCTTGTTCATTCTTGAGTTGTTTCTCTACAATTGGTTTGCATGACGAACAATACATTCCAATTACCTTGAAAATTGCCTTTTCCATTTTTTCCATAGTTACATTGATTATAATCGTGTCATTCAATATCAAGTATTAATCGTAATCCTACTTTTCAAACTGAGTGGCTCTATGTCATGGTTTTCAAACCCATTCCAGCCCCTTGACTCCCACAACTTCCTGAAAGTGATACTATACCAAAGTCTCAACCCGCAACGCCTTCGTCTATTATCTTACCACCCTGAATCACCAGCGCTCTGAGCATTCCGAGTATTGAATCATTTTGGATACTCATGCTATGCGACCCTGCACCTCAATCGCACTAGTAATCTAACGATCGTATGTATAGTTTGCCAAAACTCTGATCATTAAATATATCAAAGACTCCTCCTGCATTCCATGTAGCATTCCCCATACTTATTGTACCCATTCCATTGTACCTCTTATGTTCCTGATCTGGGTAATCAGTTATCTCTAGTACATCAATAAGAGTAGATATATGCCGCACCAATGTCTCAGTTTCAGATATCGGCAACTACCATTCACAGAGATATAGCAGTGCTAAGGCAACAAGCAAAGGAAGAGATTCATATATACATCGATGAGCAAGTCCTGTCACAAGACACGTTGTAGAATCTTTGTTGATGGAGCAAATCCGTCATTCATTCGTGCATTGAAGGAGAGGGTAGATGAGGATACAACTACGAGTAACGGATATCATTTTACAAGAAGTCTTATCCTTCAGTCTACGATCTGCAGTTCCTACAACAGAAAATGTTTGTCATTCCTGTCGCATTTTCAAAGGAGCACAAGAACATGCTGGCACATTGCAAAGAAATGCTAGAATATCTCAACGGACAGTTGCTATTCATCCAAGATTCAACAAACTCATAACATCAATTCGTACATCGGTAAAAAATGGGGAAGGTATACTAGATAAGGAATCCACTGGTCATGATGATTTATTCGATGCTTTTCGAATGTCCTTGATGTTTTGGCATTAGTTTGTCACTATTAATTCGCCTTTCGCAGCAGGATCGGACATGGAGAAGAAAGGATATGTTCCAGGTTGAAGGTTAGAGGCTACGTATTCTACAAAGCCTCTAGGGTCAATCGTTCCTGTATCAAACAGTTTTCCTGATAGTTGGTCATCTGGTCCCATACCATTAGTGAACGTGTGTGAAGTAGTATCATTATTCAGGATTAATATCTCTTCTCCGGTCTTTATCGTAACAGATTGTGGACTGTACACAGTATTGCCTTGAGCATCCTTTGAAATTGTTATCACTGCCACAATAGGAGTGGGACCGGTAGCAAAAGAAAGTTCTTTCGACAAAGGTAGATCTAATATTAGGATTGTTGATATAGCCATCAAAGTTCCCATTAGAAAAATGGGTTTCAACCCTCTTCTAGCGCCCATATCACTTCTATTCTTGAATGGTTATTATAATCTTGTGTAGAGTGGACTAAATTTCAGTCGGTCATTGAGCGAGGCCGGTCAAGGACAGACACTTTATCTCTGCAGTTCTGGCATTGACTGTCTCACCTGTATCAATCCCTTTTTGCCTAAATTAGACTTGTGAGTACTGGTTCAAAGAAGTATACTAAGGATGAAAAGGATTCATTCGAGGACATTTGGCATGCGGCTCTACGCCATTGTAATCCTTGTCCGACTTTAGTGCTCAAATGTTCGTTGGGACATATCGTGCACTTCAGCCTAGCAAGTTTTTAGGTTTTGATCTCTCGTCTGATAGTTCTATCCGCTGCCACGGTAGGGTTTCCATTGTCATTAGATATAGCGTTAACCTATCAAAATTGATATAGAATAAGCGAATAACAAAAAAAGGAAGTAGTAGGGTCAACTATATGGAAGAGTAGAAGTTATCCCTTCCAATTGAGAAACGATACTTTCAAGCGAATTTGTTCCAGAGGATGTTCCCCAAGTTATGAGAGTCTGTGGATCTCCCGATCTTATGTCATTGAAATTATGAGTGCTGAGAACAGAGATTCCTCCAGTTTCTATGTCTGAGGTATATGTTGAAAGATCCTCGGTTGGAACCATTAATGTTCCAACCGTATCTATATTCGCACTAGATTGATCGGTTTTATTGCCAGTTGTAATGGTAGAGGAGGTAGACTGATCTACTACATTTATTGTTCCGTTCATAATATAGTCTGTGTCTTCATTATTCACATCCGCTTCATAATAACCAAAAGATCCCGTATCATTCAGGACAACAGGCTGTGATACGGTATTAAAAGCAAAGACATCGCTGTCAAAAATCATATTGTTCAAGTTGTTGTCCTGTCCGGTCAGGGTAATTTTATGATCATGGTCGGCATCACCATTAAACCAGACGATATTAGTTCCTTTTGGCACCGTCACGCTTTGTGGAACATAGGGTTGATTAATGTGTCTTTGGTCTGCGCTCTGATCACCAATATTCTGCGATTCATGGCCTTCATTTGGAATCAAGATTACAACATTCTGGACATTGTTTCCTAAGTCCATAGATTTAGTTTCATAAACATTTGATGCATCGATGCCTGGACTTTGGGCTTCTACTTTAATGGCGTCTGCAATTACACTAATTAGGATTGGTATAGTTGTCATAACTGCAGCCAAGACCAAAATTCTGAATAGAATGTGGTTGGATTTTTCGATATGCGCTGAACTGATCTTCATGATTTAACGCGTTATGTAAATCAACTATATATTTGTAGGCTAACTTTGTCCTCATATTTTTCCCTGCTAACTAATGCTTTTGTGCCATTCTCAAGCCATGTTGAGGCGTTCTCTCTTAACTATAGGGGACTATTTACACTCTACTTCGTGTCATTTGGAATAAGCGTCAGTGATACCGCATTTCTGAAGGCTTTACATCCCGGTGTATGGGGATTCTTACAACTAGCAACGGGCCCGTTAAGTGACAGTGTGGGGAGGAAGAAACTTATTTACCCTGGTATGATTGTTCAGGCAGTTGGTATCTGGATAATATTATTCTCTGCAAGTTCATATTTTGGATTAATCATTGGAATGTCACTTCTAGGCGTGGGAACAGCCCTTGTATATCCTACACTTCTTGCTGCGATAAGTGACATTGCGAATCCACAATGGAGGGCTACCTCATTAGGAGTTTACAGATTTTGGAGAGATTTGGGTTTTGTATTTGGTGCTGTTGGAATAGGTTTCATAGCGGATGTCTTTGACTTAAACATCGCCATTCAGACAGTCGCATGGATTTCATTGGGGTCAGGAATATTTGTCCTGCTGGTTATGCAAGAAACTAGAAAAAAGGTTGGCTTCACAATCGGAAAGTAATATAGACCCGCTAATGTCCGCGAGCCATTTAATAAACTGGAACATGAGTTACAATACTGAGAATGGCTACTGAAAATGACAAGAGCAAGAATAATGATAATCTTCAAATCAACCTCTTCAATCAATGAACTATAAAAAGATATTATCTATAAACAAACTTATGACTACTTGTGATAGAGGCTGGCCCAAATTCTTGTGGCATCAGAGCATAAGGACTACTCAGATCGAAGCATCTCTTATACTCAGTCATTCTAGACCCTTGCTATGGTTCTTCTGCTTACGGTGTTTGCATTATCTCTATCACTTCAGAAAGGAACACAAGATGGTAACGAGTAGTTGCGGTTGATCCACGAAACTAGTCATTGTCATTCGCACTGCGGTAAAGAATGGCCAAGGGTATCTGGATGACTTATTTGATGCATTAATATACTTGCACTGTAATGCTCAGCAATCATCGACGTTAAATACGGCATCATGCCAGTTCAAGAATATGAGTTCTAATGAATCAGGGTTCAAGGTCGGCGATGAGGGATAATTTGCATTTGTCATTTCCTTCCTCTTTTGTTTTCTCAAATATCTTTTCTATTCTCCGTGACGAGGACACTCTCAGAATGTTTCTTATGATCTCCGAGGATCGACAACCAAAGAACGGTGACTTCGGCTCTCGTAAGCGATTTTATGAGCGATTATCGAAACTAAAAAGAGCAGGACTTCTGTATAAAAAGAAAGATCTTTTCGAAGGATACCAACTTACCCCTTTAGGAACTGCTATAAATAAAGGCATTCTCACTCTCCGGGAGATTTCAAACTTTAAATGGAGTTTTCAAGCCATTGACGCCTTGAACGAGACAATGCCTGTGGAAG
>JAATVS010000163.1 GCA_014523695.1 Nitrososphaerales archaeon TH5895 | reverse complement strand
CCAAAGAATATCCCATAACATCTGCTTTTGGTATTTTCAGAGCGTCAAGCAAACCAGCTGTATCGTTTGCTAGTTGCTGATAAGTGTATAGGCTGGAACCAGCTGTTGTATTTCCAATTCCACGTTGATCAAACGCAATCACGTGTGATTTGAAGAAATACCCGTTAGAAACGACGGATCCCAGGCATCCATACTATCAGAAGCGCCATTGAAAAGTAAAATCGGGTCACCTTTACAAAACATCTTGTACGCAACGTCAATATCTCCTACATGGACTTTTTCTAATGGAATATCTTGCATATTTACCGAATTCGTAGAATTGGAATTCATTTGGTCTGGATCTGTTTGACCATACACTCCTTTAGTAATGTCAAAATAACCAAAATTACTAATTGATGGGCCTGAGATAACAAGCGTAGATATGACAGCAATAATGACTAGATGAACTTTCCTAACAAGCCTGTGACTTGACATTAGCCCTATATACACTAAGATGTATTTAAGGTGATTCTGACCTAGACAAAAAGAGTTGTTTACGCTGCTGAATAAATCATCATAAATTCAGCAATGATGTTGGTCATTATTGCAGTACTCTAAATTCTGGCCGCTTACGATATGAGATTTTTATGATAGTTCTAGACATGGATGAACGCATGGAGCCTAGGTACCAAAGCAAAAGAACTAGTTACATGCATTTCTCTCAGAATGAACAAGGTTGAAATACATTTCTATCAATTTAGATAAAAATTAAACTTGAAATTGCATTAAGCCCAAGGGGGGCTCATCATCTCTACCATAAGATATGCTACCTGAAAAGTGTTTCAGTTTATTGAATCACTTTGAATTTGGTCTATCACTGCCACACTATTATTAATGGCTACAGTAGGCATAAGGAAGACTACTTCTGTCTTGATGGAGAGGAAAGCCATTCAAACAAATCCTGTAGAACATACTCTGGTATAGGACCAAATGATGTTACCCACTCACTAGACGGATAAAGAACATGCCCAAGATCCGGATATGTAATCAATGTATGTTCAGGATGATTCAGTTCGGTTAGTCTCTGCTGCAGGAGATATGCTTGTTGAATACGAACCCCCGAATCATTTTGTCCATGAAGTATTAGAATGCCTGTAGGTGAAGAGACATTACCTATGATACTCAATGTTGGTTTTAAACCAAGAATTGATTTCAAGTAAATGGGGCATGGGAGTTCCGCTCTCTCACATTTAGGTACTTCAAATGCGTTTTCCAATCTCCTTTCAAGAATGGGTTTGAGTTCTGCATTAATGTTTATGTATCTATCATCATTGGGATTATATTCTGATTTTAGAGGTTTAGTACCATCGTGAAGACTCTGATTGAGAATTAAGCTGGTATTACCGCCTGCAATAATTTGGAAAATTTGATCTTGTGATGCTTCCTGTAATGAAAAAGAACCGTTATGATTCTTGTCCAAAATTTGTCTCGCGTATTCAAGTGGTAATCCCACTACTCCATAGTACAGTGCATCATATGGGATCTGGATCCTAGCATCCATAAGCACTAAATTCTTGACTTTATCTGGATTATCAATTGCAACTCTTGTAGCAATTTCACCTCCTTCACTATGACCAATCAAGCTGATCTTCTTTGGATCAACTTCAGGCTGCTGTATCAGTGCATTTAGAGCTTTCTCCGCATCTTGCTTTAGATCATCGTACGTCATATTTCCCCATACGTTTGTGTCCAAAATTACACCACCGTCACCTATAGCTCTCTTGTCATATCTAAGAACACCAAATCCCCTTTCTGTCAGATATTGAGCTATTTGCCAAAATGGTTTAACATTTGCACCTGCGGTGTAGTTCATATCATTAGGCCCTGCACCAGGAATAAGGAGGACCCCTGGAAATGGTCCTTCGCCTATAGCGGGAATAGTTAGTTGAGCGTTAGTGTTGAATCCATCACCCAGATCAATGGTTAGGTCTCTGTGCTTCACTGTTTCTACAGAGGGTTGAGCGTACACCTCGGTAACCGTTGTGTGATGATGTAAAGTGGAATCACTGAGAAATAAAAACGACAAAGCAAACAAAGATACTAGAATGATCGCCATTGATACATATAAGACACCGTGTTTCTTCCCGCAGTAATCTTGATTGACGATGGCCATATTCTGTTTTAATAACTCGATCTTCGTAATATAGTTATAGCCATTGTTAGCTGACTTTTTTCTTGCTGTTTTCCACAACGGGCCGAGATTTCTCAAATATCCTTACTAAATTTGAATATTTGTTGTTATGGCGATCCTACAGATCTCGATACACACGAAAGCCTCCTAGTCAACACGCATTCGAACAGGGTTCCGCTAAGTGGGATATCAAGGTAGTGCCTTAATTAAGGCCCAAGGGTGTGTGAACCATTTTTGACTTAAACTTTGGGTTCCGCTAGTTTGCTTTGTCGATCATAATCACTTTACTTTGAAGATGAGGAATTTATTAAGGAACAAAATAATAAACGCTTTTATATGAAAAAAGAGATGTCGGGGATATTTGATTTGCAGAAAACTATCTTTAGGTATATTTTTGTCGACTTTGGTCCTAACCATTTTTTCTCAAAATCATTTTCAATTGGCATACAGTCAGCAGCTGACCTCCATTACAGATAGTTCCAATTCCCCTAAGAATGAAATATCAAATGCACTGTTGGAACAGTTCAAGGAAATAGTATTCAACCAATCATCAAGCAAATCATCCAACAATGTTGCTATGTCCAATTCCAGCATCCCCATTGTTGTGGGCATTGTAACTACAAATGGAACTCAAATTTCAGGATTCGGGAACATTTCAAGTTTAAACAATCTGAAGGCTGATGGTAACACTGTTTTTGACATAGCATCCATAGCGAAACCATTTGTAACAATTATTTTGGCAGACATGGTAAAACAAGGCTTAGTCAGCCTAGATGATCCCATAGAAAAATATCTTTCTACCAATAATATAACAGTACCCTCTTACAAAGGCCACAAAATAACACTTCAGGATTTGGCAACTCACACTTCAGGTCTCCCTGATTTCCCAACAGGCTGGATTAGAAATCACAGTTACTCCACTCATCAGGTCTACGACTTTATTTCAAATACAACTCTATCAAACGAACCCGGGACTAAAGCAAATTACTCTGACATTGGAATGGGTCTCTTAGGTCATATTTTATCACTAAGGACCGGTCTTTCATTTGATCAGCTAGTAAAGGATAGGATTCTTGATGTTCTTGCCATGGATAGTACGGCTATGCGTATGAACGAATCAGGAATATCAGTCCCTGATGATATCAAATCCAGATTTGCTAAAGGCCATATCGCAGGCAAAGAAGTCAATCTGGAGTTTATACCGGAAACAATTCAGTCGGCGGGCGCAATGTATTCCACAACCAATGACTTGCTAAAGTATCTGTCAGCAAACATGGGACTAATAGAAACTAAAATTAATGACGCAATGCATGAAACCCACCTAATAAGACATTCGTTTGGACAATCTTCTAATTATAAATCGCTTAAAGATTACATAGGTTTAGGGTGGACAGTAACAACGGATTTTGGGAAAGAGGTTATTTCGCATACAGGTTCAATCGACGGATATACCAGCATAATAGGGTTTAATCCCAGGGAGCAAATAGGCCTGGTGATATTATGTGGCTGTGATCATAGTGATTTTTCACCACAAGAAATGATAGATCTTGCAATTCCTTTTCTTCTTCATTACAATAACCAAAAATCTGAGATTCACTGCGATTGATTAATTAGTAAAAGGGGAAGTAATAGTGGCGGCTTCCTCATCTAAACCTGCAACGCGAATAAATCGAGAGGCAGATTAAAACTAGTCTAAACGCGACATGCTCAATTTATTATGCTCTCTCTCTTCTTTGGTTAGAGAATCCTATTTGAGAAGTAATATTACACTGGGCCCAAGGGTGTGTGAATCATTTTTGACATAAATATTAGGCTCGGTGATTCCCATACTCTTCCGAACAACCTCCTCACATTGCCTATCCAGTCTGCATTCAAAAAACCACAAGTAGCGCAATACTCCAAACTTATGCACCACTGAAGACTATTTAAGCTGACAGTTTCCTTATGGTTACCGTGTTAACTGAATATATCAATTGTCGATAGTAAAATCTGGTAACGTTTTCTTTTCCAAAGGGATTCTTGAACCAATTTGAATTTCTGATGAAAACAAAGTAAGCTAAGGCTATGCTGAATATACTTAGGCCAGTCGTAACGAGAGGGCCTGATGTACTCCCTTCGGAAATTTACGTACGAAGGGCTACTCACACAAAAAGTTAGAAAATCTAATCTTTAATTAATTGAGATAACGTGGATCTGCACAGGTATCCCCTTTACCTGGCCTATCTGTAAGCAATACATAGTCATGGCGCGTTCCATTTATCGTGGCGTAGGCATTACAACCTTCTTCGTTGGAATAGCATTGCCCTGTTTCGTCATTGTCTGTTGAATGATAGCCTTCAGGACATCCTTCTTTATGGAAAAAGAAGCAAGTTGAATCATCGTTATTGCCAAAACCTTCAGGGCATAGCTGGTCAGCACCTGGTACACATCTCAATTGATATGCATCAAACATGCAGCTCCTATCAGGATTGAAATCTGCGTTTATTGCAGGCCTATCTGATTTAGGTTGTACGAGAAAGCCACGTTCTGTAAAAAATCCGCTCTGGTTCTGGGTTGAGCTTGAGCTCGACTCGGTTTCATTTTCACTTTCAGTGGAGCTTGACGATGCTGATGATGAAGACGAATTGTCATTTGTTCCAGAACAGGCATCAAAGCCGTCATTGTATGCGCCCATAAATGTCCCAGTATGAAATGGTGGGCCTTTTTCGGGTTGATTAATGTATCTATCGTCAGGATCTGATATTCCTGCATCGTCACATCCGTGGTTAT
>JAATVS010000162.1 GCA_014523695.1 Nitrososphaerales archaeon TH5895 | reverse complement strand
TAAGGATTAATAGATACGAACTAGCATAAAACATTATAGTGCGCACATAGCTCAATGCTAATTTCGTAAGATATCCTTACATTTATCTGCAGTTTAAATAGCACGGCTAAGTTAGAATAAACTCGAATGTCATCTCGATCAGACGATGATCCTGTAAAACGTTCATCCACCGAGCGCTATTCTAGGGTTGCTTCCAATCTAGATTGGGTTATCGTGTTGATACCAGCTTCTTCAATTTTTTTTGGTTTTCTCTTGCATATTTCAGTGAACCCTCCATCATACTTTCATTTTTCTGATAGCATAATTCTCTTGACAGCACTAGGTGCAGTAACAGTAGCAACGGCTCTGTTCGTAATTCCAGTTATCCACCATTCGACTCATTATTACCAGTTAGATGTAGAGAGATTTCTTTTGACAACGAAGGGGTATCTTATGTTTGGTATTTTTTGCTTAATGGTTGCAATGTACTTGGGTCTAGGATTAGCGCTAGATTCTAAGCTAACAATGGAGATTGCATATGGTTTAGCTTCCTTGCCTTTCATCTTTATTTTCCTTCAATTCTTCAAACGAACACACTAATACACAACCAGAAAGGTATTAGAAAGTAGGTAGCTTAGAGGTACAATACAGAATCTTTCCTTATCATGAGAATTTGAGCACAAACACAACGCAGAATTATTTTTACTTGCACTGTGAAAAGGATACTACACAAGTAGAGTGTTTGCATTGTTGGCTTGAAAAAAGCAACTGCTTTCGATACGAAAGCATGAATCCACATTTATCATAGTTTATATTGTTATCAAATAATATATGCGACATCCTCGAATGCCATCTCAAGCGGATGACGATCCCATAAAACGGTCTTCTACTGAGCCCTATGATAGAGTTGGTGCATCTTTGCGCTGGAGTCAAATATTAGGAGCAGCTTCTTCAATTTTTTTTGGTTTTCTCTTGAATATCGCAGTGAACCCTCCATCATACTTTCATTTTTCTGATAGCATAATTCTCTTGACAGCACTATATGCAATGACAGTAGCAACAGTTATGTTCGTAATGCCAGTTATCTATCATCTCATTCACTATCGTCAGTTTGAGGTGGAGAAATTTCTATTAAAAATCAAGAAATACTCTTTGATAGGCATCTTTTGCATAATGGTTGCAATGTACTTAGGTCTGGGATTGGCTCTAGATTCCAAGCTACCAATGGAGTTTGCATATGGTTTAGCTTCCTTACCTTTCATCTTTATTTTCATTCGATTCTTTAGGTATGCTCCCACTAATCTCATTAAAAGTTCCTCTACTGAGCCCTATGATAAAGTGGGTGCGGGTTTGCGCTGGAGTCAAATATTAGGAGCAGCTTCTTCAATTTTTTTTGGTTTTCTCTTGAATATCGCAGTGAACCCTCCATCATACTTTCATTTTTCTGATAGCATAATTCTCTTGGCAGCACTTTATGCGGTAACGGTAGCAACAGTTATGTTCATAATGCCAGTTATCCACCATTCAACTCACTACCGTCATTTTGATGTAGACAGATTTCTTTTGATAACAAAGGAGTATGTTGTTATGGGTATTATTTGCATTATGATTACGATGTACTTAGGTCTAGGTTTAGCGCTAAATTCCAAGTTACCCATTCAGATTGCATATGGTTCGGCTTCTTTGCCATTCATTTTCATTTTCCTTCAATTCTACAAACACAAACAATAAGATCTCTGCTGACAGTATCCCTTCCGGAGGGACTTTTGACAAGGGCTGACTTGTTGTCGTATTAATATTATCTTACATATCCCTGACGGAGTAAACAAAGTGGGTTTTTTGGCTACGACTTGGAATCCGAAGAATGAGTAAGGGCTGATAAAACCAAATGTCCTAGGATTGGTATTGATGCAGCTTTAAGTTATTCTAGTCGCTTCAAAATAGGGCTACGCCTTCTACGTCTCTTGTCTATGAAAATTAGAACGATTCCCCCGACGAGAGCAATAATTCCGTTGGACATTAAAGTGACATTAATTAGTAACTCAAAAAAAGCCAATCCCACATCAATACCAATGCTCCTGAGTGTTTCTTTAAAGTTGCTAAAGGACTAGACTTTGATGGAGATATAATGAATCTCGTCGATAATATGATCTAATTGAATAGGTTATTGAGCTGATACGACCCAAACGAAGCAACCAAGAAATTCTACTCACTACCGTCAGTTCAATGTGGAAGAACTCCTTCTGGCGACTAACGAGTACGTTTTGACACATACAGTTTACATAATGCTTGCCATGTACCTAGGCCTAGGATTGGCATTGGGTTCCAAGTTACCAATTCAAATTTCATATGGTTTGGCTTCTTTGCCTTTTATCTTTATTTTCCTTAGATTTCTTAGTCATGGCCAATAGATCTCTTTTGACGGAACCTAATCAAGCCAATCTACTTTGATGCAAACAATATTGTTTGTACATTGATATCAGTATGGACATCTGATAACCAGGTGCAGTTACAGTTTTTCCTTGTTGATAAACAGGTATGCCGAGGTTTCCACGACCACCTTCTATTTCCGCGCATTTAATCTGAAAATTTAATTTTCTAATTAGCAGAAACACATTCCCAGACCTAAATTCAAATGTTCTCCTGCCTGAAGATGAAAACTAAGTTGATTATTCCATAGAAAGTTAACATCAGTGATCTAAAAGTATTCATAAAAATTACAATCATACTGGAAATAGTGATACATCATTTTAATAATCCATTATGGATTAGATCAAAAGCATCCAAGACATGAAGAGATTCGAGTAGCTTGCTTGCCAAAACCTAGAATTCATTGAATGCCGCAGGTCTTATTTCGGCATTTATAACGAATATCAATTGTCTTTGCGGCATTGAAGTTGATGTCTTAAGAAAACCCAGAATCTGTTTGGAATATCTACTATAAATGTAGAAAAAACTTTATCTAGCTGAATTAGGAAATTGACACATGAAAGAAATTAATGTCTTTATTTTTTCACATGATCTTTCCACTGTCACTGAAATTCTTCGAAAGCATAACATTGCCGGTATGGCTTTCTCCGAAATACACGCAACGGGACATACAAAAAGAAAAGAGGTACCTGAGATGGTGCGCATGTATCAGACTGGCAGAATGGTTACTCCAGAGCACGAAAAACGAACGAAGGTGGAGGTGTTGGTACCCGATTCTGTAGTGGACAGTATTGTGCAAGAACTAATAAAGACTATAGGGTCAGAGTCTGAGCCTGGAGGGTTAGTGTTTGTTACAGATATATCAAACGCTCATTTGCTTGGAACATCTCGTAGCGGAGAGTCAATGCTAATCAAGGAATGAAATATTCTATTGATAATTGATAATCTGTTTTCATTCCAATAGTTTTCCTGTGCTTATTATTCTACCAAACTAGCCGACCCTTCGAGCCTAATTTTATATTATAGAAAAGAAAATTTCTTGTTCATTACTAAATCAACTTTCTGTGAGTAAGTTTTTCAAAGAAATAGTTTATTGAATTCCTATCCATCGCTTTTTTTAGTCCAAATTGGATTCTCTACCAAGATTTCTGATCTTTCGCTTCTAATCGTCGGATTGTTAAAGTATCCAGTAAGGTCAAAGCCTTTAATTGACTAATACTCGAGATTTAAAACGACTTTTAAAGTGAGAGAATGGTTAATAGGATCATTTGACTTGCTACTGTGTTAGTTCAGCTACTTCAAATTGATTCAAAGCTGGGAATGAGATTATTTGCACATGTCCCTGCATTTGTCAAGGCCGCTTGATGTAAGTCTAACCTCTTGATCTAAGTTCCAGGTTTGAACCAGTCCCTGATCCTTCAATTCTCTAAGGATTGCCTGTGTCGCTTGGTATCCGTATTGTGGTCTCTCATATGCCCCATAACTGATATTTTTAATATATATATCCATGCAATTGGCCGAATGGTCTAAACTTCCACCAATCTGTCTATATAATCCGCACAGAAATTTTTCGGCATACCTTCGCAATTCTTCCTTGGCGAACAATCCCATCTAGCTTCGTTCCTTCTCGACCAGACTAATATATACATCGTTCGAGTTTAAATCCTTTATTTTTTTGTTCTTCTATTATTGTGAATGACAGTCCTCTGCGAACCTCCGAGTAACCGAAAGAATTGGGAGATTCGATAGGGCTAAATATCCCAGGTTTGTCGACATCGACAAATTCTTTTATCAACTGACTAGAAGGTTTTTGCCCCATCCACCACTTTAATGAAAAATGGTACGTCTGCTTCTCAGGTTGAGGTGAGAAGGGGTTTTATTTACTAGCACTACTCACTTGTATTGATTGAGTCTATCAAATGACAAAATGCGCATCATTTTTCGCGCAGTAAATCCCGGTTTTATTCGTCATGACGCTGATTGCAATAGAATATCAATGGGATCGTGGGGGCTCATGTCTGTACTTGACTATCATCAGGATGTAAGACGTAGCGACAGGAATTAGAAGAATAAATGCAATAGGAAGAAAAGGGTCATTTATTCCGCCAGATAATAAAGTGTTCGCCAGGTATCGTATAATTATTATCGTAACGGGGATAACAAGAGCAAGGAACGAAACCAGATAGAGTCTCTTTGTAAAGAGGGAAAGCTTGTGTTCCTGACCAATGTAGAACCCAAAAATAACAAAGGCTAACCCCATCATAAATACGATTACTAAAAGGTAGACCGTAATCTCCTGTACTTGCTTCAACGCTCCGAACCGGTCGCTCATCATCGTCAAACGCTCTACTACTTCTTCCATCTGAGCACTCATGTTTTCTAGCGATTGTTCCATACGTGAGATATTGCTGAATTCCTG
>JAATVS010000161.1 GCA_014523695.1 Nitrososphaerales archaeon TH5895 | reverse complement strand
GAGTCTTCTATAAACATATTAATGTACTGCGATGATTGGGGGCTATTAATGCAAAGAGCATATATGCGGTTAAGAATAATTTTTACTGAGTTGATGTATATACAACGGACTATTATATTTCTGCAGAAGTTTGTTCCTTTGTTTTTACAAAAAATCCTCAGAATTTCAGGCAAATATCTTGTACAGTCCTAGTTTAATCCAACCTGAGTACTAGTTGACTTTTGTACTCTGGCGAAAATGTGTTTGTGGTTGATTATGTTTTGGCCGGGGTGAACTCTTTTGCAGGTGTTAGAAGTGCTGATGCGGACATCCTTATTGCAATTGCAATATTACGATGATTGGATAATGAAGGAAATTAATAGGAGATATTTACTGCGCCCAGATTTGCATAGATCGATGTAAAACAAGCTTGTGTCAGCTGCTTGATGCCGGTAGTATTCTCTTTTCGATATAGTAAGTTGATTGCATTTCTCTTAAATATGAGCTTGTCAAAGGGTCTCTGGGTATGGTTTTGGGAGAGAAACTCTTTGAAGAGAGTGGAAGCGTAACAGGGGTCAAAGTAACTAAGGTTCATCCAATTGAAGGTGTATCGACAGAGATTAACTTCACATCAGAAATTAGGGGCGAAGGCAGGTTTCCAAACTTCGAGAATCTAGCCTCTTGTATAGGGAAGAACGAGTGCAATAGCACCAGCCAACTCATGGTTAATACACGTTAGTGTGGTATGTTAACTTTCTTAATAATGGTTTTATAAGGGGCTTGTGAGACACGAATCCGTAATTTCTTTATTCTCAATAGGTAGATAGGGGTCGTGAAGCCTCACCTATCTACCATGCGAAAGCACGTCCAATTAAGGAGATATTCTATAGCTTTTAATACTATATAATTTCCTGTTAAGGTTATTCAATGCTTTATAAAAGTGAGCGACCAACAAGCAATGCAGGCCCAAGCGAAGCAAGCTGCTAACTCATATTTACAGCGTTATTAATGGTAGCCTTCTGAAACTATAAATACCTCTCATTATTCTCAAAATGATTGAATTGAGACCGCTATCATTGTCATCATTTGTTATTGTATTAGGAGGGTCGTTCCTTTACTGTTTTTCTTCCATAATATTGCCGGCATCAGGAGTGTCATCATCTTCACCATCGCTGTTATCTTTAACAGCAGCAAATACTACTAATGATACTACTAATATTAATGTAACATTAGATGAAGTACCGATTCTAAACAGTAAAGGTGTAGCGCTTAATAGTTTAGGTAAGTATAATGATTCTATTGTCTACTTTGACAAGGTTCTGGCTATAGATCCAAAGAATGTTCTTGCGCTAAATGAGAAAGGTAATGCGTTTGGTGGACTAGGAAATTACATACAGGCTATTGCCAGTTATGACAAAGCTCTAGCTGTGGATCCGAAGAATGCTACTATACTAGATAATAAAGGCGTAGTCTTTTATCATTTAGGAAATTATACTGGGGCTATTACTTACTACGATCGGGCCTTAGCTATAGATCCATCTGTTGTTTTTGCTTCATATGACAAAGGAAACGCTCTTGAGGCTTTAGAAAAATATTCAGATGCGATAACATATTTCGACAAGGCATTAGCTCTAGATCCAAATCACGTTCTTGCTATGATTGGGAAGGGATTTGCACTTGACAAACTGGGAAATCATACGCAAGCCGTTTTCTATTATGACAAGGCTAAGGCTACAGATCCAAGATATATTCCTGACTTAACTAACAAAGCTAATTTCCTTGATAAGATTGGAAATTATGAACTGGCGATCATTTACTATGACAAAGCCTTAGCTATCGATCCAAAAAATATTGATGCTATAAAAGGTAAACAACAGACTCTGGCTACTTTAAATCAAACTGCTTCTGCGGGCTCATAATGAGTTGACAAGCTAGTTAAAGTCAGCCCTCCGCCTTTTGAGTCAATATTTCAAAACATTCTTCCGTATCCGTTTAATGAATATTTAGGTAATAAAAGAAGTATCCCATTCTTTGAAGGTATTTTTTTCTTGGTCTGAGGTGATCTGATCGACTCAACAAATTGAGAAGATGGACTGACTTCTGCGGTAATCATTACCGCATAATGGATTCTATATAGCAACAATGTTCTATCACTAGCGATGTCGCTCAATTATTACATGCACAAACATGATTGCTGTGCGTTTAAGTATCATTTTATGGACAAGTGGAAAATCGTATTTAAAGTGGTGCCTCTTAAGTTATGCTAGCTCAATCATTAATTCTGCTTTGGGATCGGCAAGGTTCTTCCTAAACTGCTCAACGATTATTTTCCAGGAAGGTCAATAACGCTCTATTAAATTCATCGGGATGCTGATACATCAGACCGTGTCCGGCATCCCTTATCCGTATGAGCCATGATCCTGGAATTCCTTCTGCTAAGGTTAACGAGTCTGGCGCAGGATCGTCATCTGTTCCAACTATGACCAAAGTAGGCTGAGTAATACTCGAAAGAGCGTTACAGGTGCCAGTCCAGGTCGCCGCTGCGTCTAATTGTTGTTGATGTATTTCTTGAGATACTGCCGCTTTAGATTGAATGTATGCATGAATTGGAAAGTAGTTTAGGTAATCTGGATGCGCTCTAAACCAGCTAGCTGGCGCAAAGAACAAAGGTGCAAGATTCTGTATTCGCTCTTCCTGAGACATCGATGCATTGGTGCCGATCTGTATTACTTCAGGGGGTGTTGGTCTATCATTTGGGCTACCACAACTTGTGGTGTATAAAATAAGATTATCAACCCTGCCTGGATTCGTTACCGCCAATTGCTGAGCAATCATTCCGCCCATAGACCAGCCTAAGACATCGGCTTTGCTTATTCCTAAAGCGTCAAGCAACCCCAATGTATCATTTGCGAACTGACTGATTGAGAACTCTTTCGTCCCTACAGTTGATTCACCAACTCCTCTATTCTCAAAAATAATTACTCTATAGTTTGCTGAGGCTAGCTGCTCTAACAACAGTGGGTTCCACATATCCATGGTTGCACTAGACCCTGTGATCAGAATAATTGGTTTAGCGTCTGGCTTACCTATCTGCTTGTAGGCAATATCTATATCGCCTACAGTAACGTTGTGAGATGGTATATTATCCAAAATTGCTGCTTTGGATTGAAAAGAAGACGAGGGAGAGGAAGAAGAAGTGTCGCTGATATTTTGTCCTTGGCTGTATACTGGTTCAGGTTCAAGTGAAACTGAACCGTTATTGAACAGAGGCACAATCAAAAATAACAGCGTCACTATTGAAAGCAAAAGCATAGGACTCTTGATTATCAATTCTGTCTTCTAAACTGACAATACGGCTGAACACCCTTTATGATTGTATAGAACGTGTTCCAATGCAAATATTCATCACTATGTGTTGAAGGCTCCAAGTGAGTGTTCATATGAAAAAGAAAATAGAGATCAGACTAGACCAAGGTTCGTGATAATGTTAGGATCTTTCATGTTTATTACATCTTCGCCTGATGTGGAATTTCTCCTCCCCATATCGTTCTTTTAATCTAATATGTTTTATTCGTAATAAGGTAATCTCATGATTTCTTCCATTCAGATCCCAAAGCAGTGATAATATTGCTTTGTTCCGTTTGTGGGGCTCGTATTTTATAACTGTCTTAAGTTCCTCGATATCCCAGATTTCATGTTCTCTATATGGACTCAATCTCTTTGTTTTCTTCTTTAACTAGAAAATGTACAGAATGTCGTGCTGGGATGATTGAGGATGAACTTCAAACCGTTCAAAATGAAAACGGCAAGGCGGGAGTAGCATTCTCCTTCGGCGCAAAGGGAAATATAATACAAAGCAAAATCAGTGGCAATCTGTGTAATTACCCTAATTGCGGCCCTGACTTTCTAACGCAAGTTCAAGGGGCTGCAATACTTGCCATTGAACCAGCGTCAGGTTCAACGATCTCCAATAATCAGATATCAAGTAATGACTTGGGCATTGCTGTATCCGGAAATAGTGGATGTTGCGAAGTTGATCTAAACCTACTAAAAAATAACCGCTTCTTTGGTATTGCCATTGTTGATGGAGAACGTACTATCTCAAACACTAAGATCTCAGGGGGTAATGTCGGGGCATTGGCCACAGCATTTGAAGTCGATACAGCTGCCACATTAAATCGAGCTATTATTACCGGCACTACAACTCCTACCCAAGAACTTTCAGTGGGTGCCACAGCAGAGGTAGTCTTCGCACCAAGATCGGTTCAAATTGCACAAGCCGCAACATTGACAGACAATCCTATTTCATTCTCCTTGCTGACTCCAGCCTATGCCGACATAAGTGATTGAGGCGAAGATACCTTCCATCTATGGTATTCTCGTTTGGTAAAGCCTAATACTTATCTCAGCAAACAGCATAATAGTATATACTCTCTACTAGAAACGTATCTTGGCTGCTTCGGATTTAGCGGATACTGCACCTTTAAGCGCTTCAATCATACTCTCTACGTATTCTGTCTTCTTACGATTCCTTTCAATCTCTTCCTCTAGCGTAGCAATCTTTTCTGCTTGCGCAGACTTGAGGTCGTGATTCTCCTTGATGAGCCTTTGCTTTGAGTCAATTGAAAGCAATGAGATTGCTTTGATATACTCAGCGAGCAAGTCCTCCTCTGTCGGTAATACATAACTAGCATCTTCACCTACCCGTCATCGGTTTCCATTTCATGATTCTAGGTTTCTAATTCATGGCGCCAAAATTAAAGGAACCCAAATCTCAAGATAAGAAGCTTACGTGTAGAGATTTTCTTAAATTAGCTGGGGTTGCATGAGCAGTAGGTGCTACGTTACCATCTCTGATTTCGTTTGGTCAGGTCCTTGGTAGTGTTGGTACCAATAACAATACCAATATTAACCAGACGACAACCAGTAAGAGTACAGCAATGAATCAACAATCATCTTCAGTCCGTATCTTTGATTTGGACGGGGCCAAGCCCCAATTCCAGAGTGTAATTGGAAGCAGGACTATATTGGATGCAGATAACCTTCCAATATTAGCAGGGATGGGAGCTGCATTACTTCGTCTGCAGAAAGGTGGCGTACGCGAACCCCACTGGCACTGCAATGCGGCTGAGTTGAGTTATTGTATTACCGGAAATGCTAGAATGACTTTCTATAGTACTAATGCTCGTCAAGATACATTTACGATAGACCCTGGACAGCTAACTTTCGTCCCCAAAGGATACTGGCACGACGTAGAGAATATTGGTAATGAAGAGGCAAAATTTATTGTTGTGTATAACAGCGAACGTCCTGAAGACTTAGGGATATCAGCATCAGTTGGTTCCATGCCTGCAAGAGTTTTGGATAGAATCTTTGGAATAAATCCTCCTGGATACTTTGATCAACTGAATTATAAATCGTCACAGGATGTAATCATAGGACCAAAAGCATCTGCCTTTTCAAGCACCAGCACAATCGGAACCCCGACTACAAATCCGCATAAATTTAACCTAGGGGGCATCACTCCACAAATTCAGACTTCAGGTGGAACGGGTAAATTAGGGATGGCTGCCGATTTTCCAATTCTCAGAGGTTTGGCATTGTTTCTAATAGAGTTAAAACCGACAGGGATAATAGAACCTCACACTCATCCAAATGCAGGTGAATTAAATTATGTTATCAATGGAAAAGTTCGCTTCACTGTATTTGGTCCTAGTGGGCAGGTCGCGACATCTGAGATTGGTAAGGGTCAAGTCTTTTTTGTCCCAGCTGGATATTTTCACTACCTAGAGAATCCAGATAATATGAGTGCTGGCACTGTGGCTTCTTTCTTTAATAATGAGAACCCGGAATTTATAGGACTTGTAGGGGGTCTCAGCGCATATTCTAACCAAGTACTAGGCTCTGTCTTTAACAAAGAGCCTGAATCATTCAGCAGTCTCCCAAGGCAAATGAAAAATATATTTATTGCATCAGGAACGGGATGAACAAGAAATACAATGAAGGTAGCAAAAAAATAATTTCGAAATCCAGAACGCAATTTTTTGACCCTATAAATCCCTCAGTAATTGGTAGTGACAAATACATAGACTCAACATTGATCTGGATTTGTATTAATGTAAACCTTCTAACAAATACTGCACTTTTGAGACTCATGATTGCTTCCGGAACAAGAGCAAATGTCTACATCGAGACCCAATTTCTGTATCTACATAAGTTTTTCTATGGAGGCGTCACGACGTTTACTGCTCATTTACTTCACACGATGGGGCTGACAAGGAAAGGTCGTAAACGTTTCATCAGTTTACTATCGTTAGAGACGGCGGTAGCAGATGCAGCAGCTCCTTATTATTAGTCACATACGGCATCGACGTACGCGATACGACGCAGCTATCGACTAGCGAGGTTGAGTAAGTTGCCGTCAAGGTCCTTGAACCAAGCGACTTTCATATTCCCGCCGACATGAACATCACCCTGTCTTGTCATATCTGGTATGTCGTAGTGCTCGAATGTGACACCCTTGTCCTTGAGCCTCCGAATTACATTTTCAATATCCTCACCAACCACCCACGTGATAGCAGTAGCTTGGTTTGTTCCTGCGTACTGTGACTCATATACGTAGATTGTTGAGGTTCCACTCCGGAAGACAATTAATTCTTGGCCTTCAGCACCTACCTGCTTCAATCCTAGTGTGTCTTCATAAAATTTCTTGGCAGCATCCAAATTCTTGACCGCGATATTCGCTGCCGCATCTATATCTCCTAGCATGTTTATTCCTCTTTACCTTGAATACTTAGATGCTCGAACTCCGCAACAATTGGACTTGATCCAGGACTAAGGAGATGCAGGTACTGTTTCATCAAGGAGAGTGCAACTTCATCACTTTCTATCTTTGATACGACCTCTTTCATGTGCTGGCGATCTCTATAGGCTTCCAAGTCCAACCATACCTCTTCCTCCTTGTTTGCGGACATAATACTTGCCATACTAGCAAAAACCTCTGAGGTTTCGGTGTTGCCGAGTTGATAGCTCTGATAGTAACATCCATGCTTTCTAAACGTCTCTGTGAATCGCTCCTGATTCTCTACGATTGAATCATGATTCTTTTTAGGTACTCTATAAACGTAGATCCGGAGCTGATTTCCAATTTCTGTTTCCATTTCCGTTACATTCGGTTTAATCATGGAAAAGGTATACAAAGTATACCTTATAAGTATGCAAGGGATCAAAAGTATAGTTAGTTGCATTAAATCAAGTCATGTATGTTTAGAATGAACATTCCCTTCCAAAATGCTTATCTTCATTAATGTACATATTATTAATGCTCGACGGCAGTGCGTAGGGCAGTGATTAGTTTGTTCTGTTTAGGGTGAATTGCAATTGTGCCACTGTTTTACCATAGCATCTGCTGATTAGTTCTCCCTAACATGGCTTGCGCTTATTCCTGCCGAAGGACCATTTCCTTCTTCTAGCACTCTCCTGAAAGTGAGACTATACCAAACTCTGCTGTAGTCAGACCACTTTCTACTGTCTGATTTGTATGATCCTGAACAACCAACTGCATAGGGTCATTTCCACCATCCATTTTTTGTGCAGTCAATGAATAGATCCCGAAATCGGCGCAGAGGAACACAATCGCGTAGTTTCCTGTTCCGTCGTATGAAGCAGAATCAAAGTTCGAGTCTAAAATGTTGCCAGACCATTCTCCCTCATAGATTACCTTCAGCAAGGCTTTTCCTTCCTTATATTCACAATGCTGGTGTGTGCCAATCCACCGATGATGACGAATGCTCAAGATAATCATTCCATACAAGATAATCATTCCGTGTAATAATCCACTTCCTCTCAGGGTCATCCGAATCAGTTTCATTTTGGTATCAAGAAAAGCAGATTATCCGGTTCATAGACGTCATTTTATAGAATGGCATATCAGGTCCCAAGAGGCGGGCGAAGGCAATAATAACCTTTAGGTTGTTATTTTGATGCCTTTGTGAAGTACCATTCTCCTTCATAAACTGATAAAATTCTGCTATTAACTGCGAATTCACAGAATTAGGCACTTTGTCGTAAATATGTCTCACTGTTGTGAAAAGTGTAGTAGGCATCAATTGTCCGTCCGTGTTTGAACGCTGTTCTCCATCTGGCGTTCTACCAAAACTTCTAAGGTATCCAGGAATATATGAACCCGCGTAGTGGGTGGGCCCAAGGGTGTGTGAATCATTATTGACCTGAATTTGGGCTCACAAATCTAGCGCTGAACGAACCTTTTCAGGTAAAGTGAGCATTATCTGCCTGCCTCGATACTGATTCAATGCCGCTTCAACAAGATGATCGCGAAGGACACCCCTTTGATCATCCCTCAATGATTGATATTCGTCAAGAAGAACGGCAGAGTAATTACTTTCGTACATGGATGAATCATTTTTATATCTACTTATAAATGAGGAAAATATAGTCGAGACATCACTACTCCCCAACTTTGACACTACTACAAGCCAAGTTCGAATCACCTTCGTCAAGGTCTCTTTATCTGCGGAGGACAGACCATCCAATATTGAGTCGATGAATTCGTCCTGAGTTTTTGAGTCCTTAGCACATAGTTCCTGCAGCCTGCTTCTCATCATAGACTCACGTAAGAAGTCAGGAAGATTCGATAAGATTCGAATGATATCCTCTGTAGGATATTTCTGTAATTCATCTGGCATATCTTTAATTACTCCTGGACATCTCTTATTAATTATAAGCACCCTAAGGGATTGTATATTAGATTAGACGTCCATTAGTATCGCTATTCCAAACTGCTGATATGCTCGTATGTTGACCATATCGGCGGTTCATCTATTTTATATTTTTCGACAATTTTTGCACGGTGTCTTTTGAGGCAAAGAACATTTACATCAATCTTTTTTATTCATTCGTACCTTGCTGTCATGAGAATATTTCCACATTAGATACCCATAGCCTGATCTCTAATCTCTCAAGGCAGTCATTTCATTATAATATGTATTTAGGAAGTATTCGATAAGAAGTAATGAAGAATCTAACGCCTCCTAACCTATTCTGCTTCATATGTTTCATGCGGAAAATCCATAAAAATATCTTCTACTAACCTTCTATACATATGTGCAGTGTTATCAAATGGTCAGATAACGGTACGGCCATCGTAGTAGCAAGAAACATGGACTGGCTGGAGAATATGAGAAGCAATCTATGGCTCTTTCCTCGGGGAATCAATAGAGAAGGCCTAGCAGGGAAGAACTCACTGACTTGGGCTTCCAAATATGGAAGCGTGATTACATCAGCTTATGACTTGGCTTCTACGGATGGAATGAATGAAAAAAGTTTAGCATGTCACATGTTATGGCTCGCTGAATCAGGTTATGGTAGACGTAATGAAAAGATTCCTGGATTGTCCGTTAGTCTTTGGCTGCAGTTCGTTCTGGACAATTTTGCAAACGTAGATGAGGCCGTCACTTACGTTGAAAACCATCCATTTCAGATACTTCCATGCATTGTTGGGACTACTGGAAAGGTATCGGAGGTGCATATGATGATTGAAGATGTCTCAGGAGATGCTGCCATTTTTGAATATACGGATGGAGGAAAGTCTAAGGTATACCACAATAAAGGCTACAATATCATGACCAATAGTCCACCATTTAATAAACAACTTGAAAATCTAAAACAATATCAAGGTTTTGGAGGAGATAGAAAGTTACCAGGAAGTACCGAAGCCGCAGATAGGTTTGTCCGCGCAGCATACTACCAGAAGAGCTTGCCCAAAAATATATCCTCTTCTCGCGAGGCTGTCGCAGGGGTTATCAGCGTGGCACGAAATGTCTCTCAGCCGTTCGGTACTGCTGATCCTCTTAGACCAAATATTTCTCCAACGCGATGGAGAACAGTCAGTGATTTAACTAACAGGGTCTATTATTTTGAATCTACAACCAGTCCGAGCATAGTCTGGGTTCGACTGGATGAGCTTGACTTCGCCGCCGGAGCTCCTGTAAAAAAGATTGATCTTGTGAATGGGACAGACCGTGTGGGAAATGTGTCATCAGAATTCAAGAGCACAGAGCCATATGTATGGGCTAAACCAATGACAACCGCATAGTACCATGCTTATATCATTGAAAGAGCCTTGTGAGAAGCGTTATTAATCTATATACTTCAACTAAGGCTTTTATATCAACTTTACTTCCAGCGCTATGCAGTATTGTGTTGTTATAAAGGCGCCTTTTAAATTCTATGCAAATATATCCTCTTAGTCTTTCAGTTCTTCAAGTTCTTTCATTGCTGTATGAATCACATTCGCAATGTGAGAATACACTGCCGCCCCCGACTCATCTCCCCTTACGAGACATTCGTCTGCCAATATCATCTCTCGGTCGAAATACTGAGATAAAGTCGCAATTACTCGAGTCTTCTCTTTTCTAAGATTCTCATCTAGGACATTCTCGTCATAGTTTTTATGAAACTCATCTAACCTTTCTTGTCTCTCTGCGGAACTCAAGACCATTTATCGTAGAACCGAATTAATCACATCTAATATTTCAATTTTAATGTATGATGCTAATTTAATATTTCAACTTACGAATATGAGTAATGCCAAAACTGCAGAGATAACCTGAAAGCATCAAACAAGTCGTCGTGGCTAGTTGCTTCCTTGTCTATCATACCTTCACCATTTTATACTGCTAGTTGAAACCGAAGAGAAGACTAATAATCTAGGCTTTTGATATGGTTTAGAAAGATAGTAGATAATCAAAAAATACGTACCACATTAGATCGTTACTGGAAGTCACAATGGCTCATGAATTAGAGAGAGTGCATGAGTTTTATCATGATGATGTTGTAGCTGAATTTCCACAGTCCGGCGAACGAATCCGAGGTAAGCACAACATATATGAACTCAGGGCACATTACCCCGCTAAAGTTACTTTTAAAATCCTGCGAGTTCTTGGAGAAGAAAATCTTTGGATAACTGAATTAGCTATCACCTATAATGATGGGCGTCCAATTAATGCGGTAGGTATCATGGAGCTCAGAGATGGTAAGATCGCACATGAAACGCATTACTATACAGATCCTTTTGAACCACCTGAGTGGCGATCTCAGTGGGTCGAGAGAATACAATGATCTGTGAAAGGAAAAAAAGAGTGAAGAATGCATATAAAGAAGAATCTTCCACCACCGTCGTCATCTCATTGTTTCAGAACTATAGAAGAATGTTATATAAACAATGTCTGCGTTATG
>JAATVS010000160.1 GCA_014523695.1 Nitrososphaerales archaeon TH5895 | reverse complement strand
TGAGATGAGAAATGAAATCTTCTTTAGTACACGAAGGATTTAGTTTATAAATAACGATTTTCTGTTTCGAAAAATTCGATTATGCTGAAAAAATAACGATGAATAACATGTAATTATTTAAAGCTACACTATCATTCGAAAATTGCCTTCTATGAATCAAAATGTGTAGCTGCAAATGGTGGTATTATTGATGAGAAAACAGAAGTAAGAATGATACAAAAATGGAATGACTATAGACCTCACATAAGATCCTTACTAGGCAGTCAGTATGCTTATCTGGTAGGCCAGAAACAGAAGAACAAGAAAATTGATGGTAGTGAATAGTACCGATATACAGGTAAACATCAAGTGATCAGTTGGATAGAAAACCTCCTAAAGACGCCGCTAGTTGATTGTAGAAAAATGGTTATATGGTTAATTTTGTCAAGGTTTTTGATGAATGAAAGAGAGATATGGCGATCTTATCTAAGCAGTTAGTTGTATAATTTCATTGAAGGTAATGGAAAGTCTCTGACTCTTCTCCCACCAACAAATAGAATTAAGATAGCAAACACAGCAATCACTCCTATTATGTCAAATGTAACACGTTTAGCATCTGTTAATTTGAATTTTGAGATAGTAGCATTTCGTACCATCCATAGTTGCACTTTTCGACAAATACTAAAGATTAGTGACAATAGCATTACACACAAAAGTAACAGCCAAGACGTCAGAGGGCTTATTCATTTACTCTTCAACCCTATTCCAATATTTCCCACCAGGGTCTTACAGTATTCCTTTGAACCAGGTCAAGATACATATTCTTAATTTCTTCATTGGTTAGCATATGGTTAACTAATTCTTGGTGGTTTAATATCGTCTGGGTTAGTTTTTCAGTTGTCAAACTAGAAGTATTGGGATAAAGTACTTCTAGGCTCCCAACAAATCGAATTACATTATATTTCTTTAGTTGGTCAAAGTTAAATGGATAGCTGGTAACTGGACTAATTGAACCAAGTCCATGAATATAGGTATATGGGAATAATATCAACGATAGCAATAAAGAGAGAAAGTGATTCAATGAATCTTATTCTTTAGGAGCTATCATAAAATCATTTGTTTTCATCAATATTCATACAGATAGTAAAATAATCACTCCTTATTATGATAAAGCAATACCCCTAACCAACAACATGGTTGTTAAGTGTAACGTACCTCAAGGGATAGGTTGAAAAGTAAAAAACAAAAAACTATCAAACCATAGGAATTCATGAAATCCTGGATAAAATGCAGCTAGTTCTCCGAGAGAGAATTAGACCTTACAAACTATTCCTCAAAGGAAGATACTCTCGGAAATAATGAACATTAAGTTCCCACTTGATGTTGATGATGGAGTGTGAATAAAGGAATAGTTTGTGGACCTTACTAAAGGTGTATATGGACTAGGAAATAATAGGCAGAGGATGGAAAAAGCTGGAAATGAATGAGCTGGATGAAGTAGAAGGATTGATAAAAGATGCGATTGCGTCACTCGAAAAAGCAGTAAAGAGTGTAGTAGAGCTAAGAGGCATAGCAAGAACCAGAGGATATCCAGAAGAAGAAGTATTGGAAGAAGTGAAGAAGAGCTTACAGGATATCATAGACCCAGAGGATATAGAAAAGATTTGGAGAAGGGAGAAATGAACGAAATACGATTTCATGAAGCAGACAAATCTCTTTCCCACGACTGCACTGCATTATACTGTAATGCATAGATGGAAATAAGATTTTTAAATGTGAGTTACCATTATCAAGACAAGCAATATTCCCCCTAAGTTTTGAGATAATATAATTTCTAAATCATTTCATTATCCAATGCGATGATGTAACCAATGGGCGCTGCAACAACCTCTATTTAGGTACTTGGAAATTCCATAGCATATTTTGACCCAGGAAATTCTACTCTTGTTGAATATCAAGTTCCTAGTAAAAGAACATTGTGGTGAAATACATCTAACCCGCTAACATTTACCATCGATGATGGAGGATCTATATGGTTTACCGAATGGAGCGAAAATTAGAGAGTTTTACGGTCAGATCAGATTACAAATCTACCTTTGCTGCTGTAAATCGCCTTTCAAATTCTTATCCCTACCATCCTAAAGATTTTGTGGAGTTTGCAGCAGCTTCATCTAACTTAGGAATCTGAATCATAACATCGTAACCATAATAGATTTATTGATTGGACATAAACAGATAGGAGAGAGCGCGAAAAGAGGGTTATACACAGGTGGCTACTCGGAAGCTATTGCTAATACATTTCCATCTAATCCCAACAAATGATTGTTTGAAAATAGTAGATAAACGATGCGAACATGAAAAAATTTCCTAGATGGATAGCGAGACTGACACAGTAACAGCCTGGCTCACATTCTGGATAGTGAGAATTGAATCCAAAGCGTTTTGATCTCCTTGTTATTACTGTAGTCATTATCCTGTGTGTCAGCACTATCATAATTTTTCCTGGAGACGACATGAAATGTAAGCCACTCCTTTAACCCGTGTCCTTCTTTATTTCCATAAAATGTAGCAAGCACAGAAACTATTGATGACGATGTAGAATCAAATATGTCACTTGGTTCATCATAATCCATATCGATCGGCTCGTCTATGAATTCAATTTGATATTGAAATCCATCACTGGCCATCATAACAATATTGAAAAAGGATTCAATTTCAGACTTGCCTTTGAGATGTATTTTCTCCCTTATATTGTTATGTGAAAGAGGCTCTTTGCCAAACGGTTCGTATATAACACAGTCATCCGCAAACAGATCCAAAAGTCCTTGCATGTCTTTTTCGTTTATGAGATGAAAGTAGTCTGACACAACTCGACGGTTATCATCATTATAATGAGAGTTCAAGTGTTACTACTCCTTCTCATAATAGATTATTCCGTTCTGACGGTTTAGGTTTCGTGTATTCTTCAGTATAATACTACGCCTTATCAGAATGATTGATAAAAATGATAGGTTTGCATCGTAATGCAGTGAAATATAATTGCTATCTACAATGATATAACATGTAGGCAACTTCCAGGTGGCGACAGGCTAATGCATCATCTATGAGCAGCACTCGTCAATTATAAATGAAATTGATAAGTTTAATCATTAAGTCTTTTGCGGTATCCTGAAGCTCTCGCTCAGACTTAGATCCCGTTATGACCAATTTTCCTGAGCTAAAGATTAATGCGGTTGGCCCATTTGCTGTTCGGTATATAATTCCTGGAAATATTTCTGGTTCATATATGTAGTTTGACACCTGCGATACTAACATAGAAAAATCTAATCTCGACCCCAGATCAAGTGTTGCAACTATATTTTGAACTTTAGGCTCTAGGACAACATCTCGAATTAGTCCTGCATCTAAAAGGAGGATTTTGGCTTGATTCAGTTGTTCAAGCGATTGTGCAACAGTCGAGATCATTTTTCCTGAAAGAAAGACTGTGTGCTTTGACATAGTCAATATACTTGAATGGCAAGGTTCATAGTATTACTGAAAATGTCAGAAGAAAAGGATTTGAGTTACATGATGACTATTGTATGTTTTCATTTCGATCATTATTATGGCTAGTAGTGGCTGTATCAGAAGAAGATGAATCTCATCCATTAGTACTAAGGCTTATACTAGTATTAGAACTAATTTCACTATTCGTACTTAGTCTAAATATGATATCGGAATGCACGCTATTAGATTCGTCGGTCGTCGCACTAAGTAATCTCACAGGTGACCAGACTGGGCATAGTTATCCCCCTAGGCTTTTCCACAGAATGCAGTTACTTCAACAGCACCGGGAAATCCAGAATGGTTATCGATTCTGATTGTCCAACCCTCAGCGTTTGGAGCATTGGGCCCGCTTTCTAAGACGGTAGGTGTAACTAGTCCCGCAGTAAACTTATAACCACCTCCAGTTAGGAACGTACCGGAAGGGAGAATGGCACTGTAGTCGCCCGCCTGTAGGTAGTCTATGTCTACGAATGCCGTGGCCAATATATTGAATTTGAATTTATGGCATTTGGTTATTAGATCGTATAGTTGAAGCCGGCTCGGCATATGAGATCTTGGTATGCTAGAAGATAACGATAGATCTTTCACGATATCCACTCTTATGAAACATCAACATCGAACTGATATTCTAGAGGCTCCACTAGATCTGTCTTGTCATT
>JAATVS010000159.1 GCA_014523695.1 Nitrososphaerales archaeon TH5895 | reverse complement strand
TTTAGCAAATTCATATTCTGCAGAATGAGCTTGGACAACTTGAAATTCATAGTTAGATAACTTCCTTTGTAGTTCCCTCATTATTGGAATCATCCTCAAACAGAAGATGCAGGTATACGTCCAACAGTCAAGTAGAATTACCTTCCCTTTTAATCCTTTAATAGAAATGGGTTCTGAATTATACCATTTGTCTATCCCGACAAATTCAGGAGAAGGTGATGCTGGGATGACTATCAATTCTCAGTAAGGTGATATGATTATTGTATTTATTACTATGTAATCTTAGGATTCAGGAACCTAATTGGCCGGTCTCTTGAATTCAGTCAACCCTTCTTGTCAAAATATTCGCTAATCTGATAACCGACCGAAATAGAAAAGTCTCCTCACCTAAAACCATAATTTTACTAAAAGGAACCAGAAATTACTTTTAGGTAGAATATTACTTACGTAATTCGCATCTTCTAATGAAGACAATAGTAGAAATTGCCATGTTAATATTTATGACGGTATCTTCGTTTGAAGCGTTGCTGCTTTGTGTCTATATAAATTTGTATCCATGAACTAGGAATCTTCTAGTTTTTCTATTCACATAACCCCTTCTGCCCTTGCAACTAACGAATTGGGAGAAGTATGCTATCACACAAGGCGGTCAAGTCACATGCAACTCAACCTTGGAAGGTTCAATCGATTCTCCGTTTAATACGTTCGTATCATGTCTTTGCTCTCGTTTTTGGATGTTGTTACAGTGACTTAGACAAATGCTACATCATGAACAAGAATGAAAACCATCAAATAATACATGAAATAACTGATCAGTGTTATCATTATAAGCCATGAAATATGATGTAGCAGTCGTGGGTGGTGGACCAGCTGGTCTTTCTGCTGCTCAAGCCGCTGCAAAAGCCGGTTGTAAGGTTGGTCTTTTCGAAAAAGAAGACTCTATCGCTCAATTTGTTCGAACTAGTGGAGTTACCTGGATCTCTGATATGAGGGATCTTGGAATCCCTCAAGAATATTACAATCCAGTCAAAAATTATTGTTTTATTTCTCCTAATAATGAGGTAACACTAACTTCAGATCGTCCAGATTGTTGTGTTTTGGATGTGAGGAGAGCGTACCAATATTTGGGAGCTCTCGCTGCTGCGGCGGGAGCTGAGATCAGGGTGAGATGCAATGTCGTCAACGTTAAATTGAACCCTTCAACAGGCGAGAGGGGTATTAGAATCAAATCACTATCCGGCGAAAAAGATGTTCAATCTACCATTATAATAGACGCAAGCGGGTTTAGAGCGGAAATAGGTCGAAAGCTTGGGTTGATAAATGCTTGGAGTAGGTATGGCGCTGGAGCAGAATATGAATGCTATTGTGATGATTTGGATCCAGAAACGTGGTACCTTATGGTCGGAAGTATGTACTCAGCTGCTGGATATGCATGGGTCTTCCCAGTTAACAGGAATAGAATTAGGATCGGGGTGGGTGTAGGTAGACCAGATACCATAGAGGATCCAATAAAAAAACTAAACCAGATAATTGAGAATCGACTAAAACCATTGGATAGAATTAAGAATATCCAGACCCTCGAATTTCATTACGGATTGATACCAAATCAAGGTTTAGTCAAAAGCTTTGTCGATGATGGTATTATGTTAGTGGGGGACTCTGCCGGTTTTTCCAATCCTCTGTTGTTAGAAGGCATACGTTATGCGATTAGGTTTGGAAGATTGGCAGGAGAAGTTGCCGCATCTTCAATACCCTTCAATGGGTCAAGGGAACATCTCATGAAATATGAGACCACCTGCAAGCGCATCCTCTCTTCAAAAGTCTCTTCAGCATTGAAGGTGCAATCCAGATGGCTGAAGCTTTCAGACAATGAATGGGACCAAGAACTTGAAATTATATCGGACTTAAAGATGGACGAATTTCTTGACTTTATCAGAGCAGACTTTAGTCGGTCGAAGATGCTAAAACTTGGCCTAAGCCATCCCAAACTTGTGGTAAGATCTTTGTTCAGACTCGTTACATAAGATAAGGCAAGATTTTTATAGGAAATATCACCAGCCAGACTTGAATTGGCAGGTGAGACCGCAGCACAATTTTCTCCAATTATATATATGCTCGGTTTTGGCCTTCTTGTATCTATTCCGGCCCTTGTAATTTCTCGACTTATCTCTCCTAGACGTCGATACAATCCTGTCAAGTTTCTGCCTATGGAATGCGGCCAAGTGCCCTCTGGAGAAGGTCGCACCCACTTTATGATGCAGTACTATGCTTACATTTTGATGTTTGTCGTCTTCGATGTTATGGCTATTTTCCTTTATGTCTGGGGGGTCTCGTTGTTTTCGTTGCCCAGAAGTGCTACTTTACCGATAATTGGGTTCTTGGCGATAATGTTCGCCGCCATGGGGTACTCATTATATTTGGCGGGGAGGAAGGGAATTTGGTAGCACGAAAGAGTTTAACAATAAATAAATACTTAGCAAGTAGAGGAGGAGTTAGAGTCCCAGGATGATAAAGGATCTAGTAAATCCTTCAAACTTCAATTTAATGGTAAGTAAGGTTGGAGATATCTTAGTTAGAGCCCTTGATACACCGCTAGGGTATGCCATTAATTGGGGAAGAGTCTGGTCTCTGTGGCCCGTGCATCTTGAGACAGCATGTTGCAGTGTGGAATTTGGAGCTGCCTCAGGTCCAAGATATGACGTCGAAAGATTTGGTATAATTGAGGCCTTTGGTTCACTTAGACAATGTGATTTGGTTGTAGTCCAAGGTACCGTGACGAGAAAGATGGCACCAAGGCTGAGGATGGTTTACGATCAGATGCCTGAACCAAAATATGTGATAGCTATGGGTGCATGTGCAATTACAGGAGGTCTCTATATAGATTCCTACAATGTGCTCCCTGGTGTGGACGGAATAATTCCTGTTGATGTATACGTTCCCGGTTGTCCTCCACGCCCTGAGACACTAATCCAAGGTACTATGCTACTTCAAGAAAAGATCAAAAGGTCAAAGATCAAATAGTATGAGCAAATCAAATGGTTCACCTTCAGGTAACGATAAAGGCGACGTTGCATCTATTGTCGCTTCAAACAATGATCTCCCCACAACTTCGGTGGAGCAAGGAGAGACCGGAAGTAGCATCGCCTCAAAACCGTCGAGCAGCAGTGCTGTCCAGCTAAAGTCAGAGAAGACTGACCTTCCACAGTTTGAAAGGGGAATTGTTGACGGCCTTGTATCAAAATTTGGAAATTCTATAAAGATAATCTATATCAAACCACTCCGCATCAAGATTGAAGTCCCACCAAAAGATATTGTCGAGGTTGCAAGCCACATACGAGATGAATCGGGCTTTGATCATGCAGAGTCAGTGAGCGCCACAGATTACCCCAAGACCGGTGACATCGAAGTGATTTATCATCTGGGTTCTTATACAAGGGAGAATCTTTCGTCACATATCCTTGCTCTCTCTACACGGACCGATCGAGATAATGCTAGGCTCCCATCACTAATCAAAGTTTTTAAAAGTGTCGAATACCACGAACGAGAATCATTTGAGATGGTTGGTGTTTATTTTGACAATCACCCAAGAAACGATCGCTTTTTGTTACCAGAGGACTGGGCAGATATTCCACCTTTGCGAAAGGAGTTTAGGATAAAAGGAAGGTAGTTATATGTCTGATCAAGAGGAAAGAATCTCAGAAACTACAAGACTCGGATTGGAGATAGTTAAAGAAGCGGAAGAGGATCGACTCATGACGTTGAGCGTTGGACCACAGCATCCGGGGTCTGGACATTTCAGATTTACCGTCAAGGTCGATGGTGATTATATCGTAGACTGCGATCCAGATCCTGGATATGTCCATCGTGGCGAAGAAAAGATGTGCGAATATAGGAACTTTATCCAGAATATTCCCCATTTGGAAAGACCGGTGATCCATGATTCTAGTAACATTACATACTCTTATAGTCTTGCAGTGGAAGAACTAGTCAAGATCGATGTGCCAAGAAGAGCGCAGTTTATTAGAGCTATTGCTTCGGAGCTCAACAGACAAGTTTATACCCTCTACTGGCTTGCTATTTACGGAATCTTTCTTGGCCATTCGACAATGTTCATGTGGCCTACGGGAGACAGGGAATTACTTATAGATCTCCTGGAAGCTTTGACAGGTGCACGCGTTACTCATGCTTATAACATTCCTGGGGGGGTTAGGAACGATATCCCTTATGGTTTCAAAGACAGATGTTTACGACAGGTTTCATACTTCGAGGGACGACTAAAAGAGTATGAGGACATATTCTATAATAACCCCTTGCTTAGGCAGCGAACTGAGGGCGTGGCAGTTTTGACAAAAGAGGATGCAATCAAATTGGGGGTTACGGGTTCCGTCCTAAGAGCATCGGGTGTGCCGTACGATATTAGAAAAGCTGAGCCTTATGACATTTATGATGAAATAGATTTCAACGTGCAGTATATGAAAACATGCGATTCCTTTGCGCGTGCGTACGTTCCTTTATTGGATATGAGAGAATCATGTCATATAATTAGACAACTTCTAGACAAAATGCCGGAATCGGGAGAAGTAAGAGCCAAACTGCAGCCTAACCCCAAAGGGCCACCCGGAGAAGCATATAGACGGGTAGAATCTGGGCGAGGTGCTTTAGGCTACTATATTGTTAGTGATGGTACTCCTAGACCGTATCGAGTAAAGATATCCGTTGGGTCATTTAGGAATTTGCTTGCACTTCCTCATTTGTTGGTTGGTTCAAAATTGGGAGATATGCCTTCAGTATATTGGTCTTTGAATTACTGGCCTGTGGAGGCTGATCGGTGAGGAGCAATGACCACACCCATTGAGGACTTTAGATTCGGTCCGTTTGTCGCTAGCGTTGTTTGGTTACTATTCTGGGTACTCATTATAGTCACCGTCATCGTACTTCCTCTTATCTTCGTTATACTATTCTATGTTCCGTTGCCGTTAGTAAACGGAGAGGTGCTTACTCCTTACCTATTTCTATCTATGATGATTGATCCAACTAGGACTCTTCCTATTCTCAATTTTCTAATCTATACGGAATTCTTTAGGGTCGCAGTTTTTCCTGGATTTATGTATGCTGCTCTTATTGCAGCCGCTACAATTTTCATAGAACGAAAGTTTCTTGCGAGAATGCAGTTAAGGGTGGGTCCATCTCACGCAGGACGCGAGGCTTTGGGCACTGGTTTTGAAGGCCTCTTCCAATTGGTCGCTGACGGTTTGAAGTTGGTATCAAAAGAAATAATAATTCCAGCAGGGGCTGACAAGCCGATATTTTGGGCTGCGCCAATTGCGTTTGTAGCTGCAGCAGCTGCTGTTGTCTGTCTCATTCCCGTTGCGCCGGGTTGGGTAGTTTCCAATATTGATGTGGGCCTAATTGTTGCTTTTGCAATTTTCGGATTTTTCCCGTTAATCGAAGTACTTTTTTCGTGGGCAAGCAACAGTAAATACCCTTTCATCGGTGGCCTACGCGCCCTACACCAACTCATAGCCTTTGAGATTCCATTTATTCTGTCAGCACTATCAGTGGTCATCTTATCTGGATCCTTGAACCTTACCGAGATTACTTACGCACAATCATCTTACTGGTTCATTCTATTCTTGCCTATCAGCGCTTTTGTCTTCTTCATGTCTTCTTTAGCCGAACTGGAGAGAATTCCATTTGACCTTCCAGAAGCAGAAAGTGAAATTGTAGCTGGCTGGCTTACAGAAACTTCAGGAATGATTTATGGCTTGATCCAATTGGGGACATATGTCAAACTATATGCTCTCGCTGCGCTCTTTGTGGTTTTATTTCTCGGCGGCTGGATGGGACCGCAGATTTTTCCCGATCAGTTAGGACCACCTGGTGAGAAGCCTCCACTTTTACAACTCCTTACTCTGGATGGACTTTATCATGGCCCGACTGCAAATGCAATATTCTGGTTCACCGCAAAAACATTTCTTATGATCCATCTGATGCTATTGATTCGTGGTATTAACCCTAGAATTAGAATAGACATATTGCTGCATACTGGGTGGTACAAACTGATCGTCTTGTCCTTCATAAACATGTTTATAGCTCTAGCTTTGATTTATGGGGGAGTACTGGGGCCGGGGGGTTTGCTAACACCAAATTGAGTAGTACAGCTAGTGGATTTATCAAGAGTATTGAATCAGGATCAAAACATCTTTTGATCAAGAGGTTCACCTTTAGATATCCAGAGGAGAAATTGAAATTTGTTGGTGATGGATATCAGTTTGATCCAAAGCGTGGT
>JAATVS010000158.1 GCA_014523695.1 Nitrososphaerales archaeon TH5895 | reverse complement strand
TTGACTAATTTGTCTACTTTATTATTTGGACTGACTTCATAATTGTTCCGTATATCGGTGTATCTCCAAAGTGATTACTAACTGCAGCTGGGTCTAGGTAGATATTTACCACATTGTTCCCCATGTCGGTAACTGATGTCGGGACATTAGAAACTGGTCCGTCTTTCATAGTAATCGTCGAGGTTCCGTTGAATACGGCGGTTTTGTTATCGGGCATAGACATTTCAGTTAAAGTAAAGTTGTCTATTTGATGCTGATGCAATGCAGAGCCGTTTGTCATTACCATATCAAAAGATGCTACGAATTTACCGTTCTGTGACATATCTTTACCCATAGCTGAGGTTGGGTTTGAAGCTGGGGCGCTTTGATTTCCATATTCTCCTGCTTCGCCTTTAGTTAAGCTCGCTTTCCAGTAACCGGATAATATCCAAGAAGGATTCCCGTTTTCATCGTTTTGAATGCTGGCTATTGCACCTGCGGCGTAGTGACCAGGCTCCATCATGCCGTAGCTGTGATCGCCTTGCTGATCCATTGGGTATGCTGCAGCGTGTTTGTTCTCAAATGGTGCCGCCATTAGGATAAATCCAACTCCTATGACTAAGAGTGCGGCTCCAATCACTATTACTGTTGGGTTATGTTTCAATGTGAAGACACCTAACCTCTACAATCTTATTAAGCATACGATTTGATATCGCACCTCATTGTACCATAGTTAGAGACTATTCTTCAGAAATTAATCGGTACTAACCAGCATTCTTAAAGATGTTGCATTCGTGTTTAATCTATCAACAAAGATATTACGAATAGATTTCTAAATTGAAACAATCATCATTACTTCTGGTTTGCGAAGAGCGATTCAGTCTCCACCAGTTGCGTTATCTGAGCTCATTTTTTTGTTAAATCGATTATTGCGATTTCATTGCCGATCATCTTTACGCGCGTTTATCTATACACACACAAAATCTTGACTACGTGCACCATCTGCAGATATATTGATTTATATGTCGCCCATCAATGGTACATTCTGGCGAATTGAATGCAGTCGGAGTTAACAAATACGATAGGGCTTACATCAAATTCTTATCCAAATCCCAACAACGGTTTAGATAGTCGACGTGTTATTGGAGACAGGTTCGCTGACGACACCATCTCTGATGTGCATGCATACAAGAGTAATGAAAGGATCTTTGTGATATGTGATGCTTGCTTCTGGGCCACGACGTACCTTGACAAGAGCAGGCTTCCTGTCCTTGACAGTAGATGTTCGAGATGTCAGGAGGTAGGATTATCGAGTTTTCCCGTTCTGTCCAATGAATCGTTCACTTATGCTTATTCTGAAAAGCGTGGATTAGAGTTGAGGTTCATCACTCGCAATGGTTGAAATACTGCATCAGTAAGTGCTCTTTCACATTAAATATAGTGATGTCAAATTCTCAAACAAGTTCCATAGGGTGCATACTAAGGATTTTTTTGGGCTCACTATATTGCGATAAACTTGATCGCTATCTCTACACTCAAGGCGGATCAAGTGATAGCTAAAAGTAATTTGTAAATTGTATATACTGATAAATGTGAGAATTGGAGTAACGCGAAGCTAAGCCCTTGTCAGTTCTGCCCTGAAGAAACATAGCGAAGGCATAATATGGAAACCGCTCTTACAATATAAGCATGAAATGGTTGATTAGTTGCTTAGATTTATAATAGAAAGAACATCATGGTTAAAATATTACAAATAGTTTCGTAATATTATATACAACAAATTAATAATCCAGATTGATCATATATAGATCCTAGCATATGTCTGAGATCCTACAAGACAAATCATTGGGTCTGGTATTGAAGGGGTATAATTTAATCCCAAACGGTTCTCTTGCTACAAAAATTGGTATTTATACACCAATGATTTTGGAAACGATACTTCAGGAACATCCCGAGGAAATTGACAAGTGGTTGCAAAAGCTACATAGAGAAAGCATACACCAAAAAAAACTATGCCTTTTCGAGAATGATACTGCTGCGTGCTTCAATATTGAAATCTATGAACATTTTGAAAAGAGCTTTAAGAGTTGGGAGGAAGGAGGCTTAATAAGAATAATGTTAACTAAAGACAAGCCTGTATGGGTCAGCAAGAAACCACTCTTCATTCATGCAAAGTAATCTGCCAGTCATACCAGGGATTAAGACTTCCTTATAGCGTGTCCGTATCTAGCTATATGAATCTAAGGTTAATTATTGTTAGGACTACTAACTTTTGATGATTGAAACTGAGCTTACATATCGACCTGCAGCTACAATTCGGTCATCCTTCGAGTACTTGATGACTAGAAAACATCGATGGCTAAGAGGTCCCGAAGAGATATCGCTTCTGCTATTTCTCGAACGTAGAAGAAATTTCCATTAGTACAAAAGTTTATGCTGCTGCAAATTTATATTCTTCCTTTTGTTAGTTCTTGAAAATGTCATCATATTTAGGAACTCTCATTTTGGACTTTATGTCTACTGATTTCAAAGCAGATTCAGAAATCGCAACTGAGTTACTCTCGCAATTGAAGGACGAATGTGGTTTTGATCAGAGTCTCGAAGCCTTTGCAATATTAGATCCTGTTCAAAGTGCGGGTTGGATATTTTCAAAGTTGTTCATTGCTGGCCAATTTATAGAGAAATTATTTGACAATAACACTGAGGAAATTGACAAATCTAAAGGTAAAAAGTTTTCTGACAAATTCATATTTTGGCTTTCATTTAAGCTAAAGGAACGTGGTTGCCGAGCACAGATCAAATTGTCTTCATAGAATAAGTAAGAATCATCATTACAGAGTGAGCCACAATGCTATCGGATTCTCGATAGCCTACTACACAATACCTCAACCCACAGCCTTTTTTATATCATCAATGATTGGATCCGCTCGACTTCGCAATACATCCTGTTTATCAAATCTGAAGGGTGTATCTGGCGAGTTAGTCCTTTCTTTGGAGACATTTATACATGACCAAATTTCCCTCATTATTATTGGTTGATAAAGCGTCCTTAAACAACCCCATATCACTTTTAATATCTCGCTACACACCACCCTACCCAGATACCTCCACAAGGCACATGTATGTGATTCAATAGTTAAAGGAACATTAGTTAGGTAATACAAGTAAGAATGGATCCAGGTTACCCACTATGCATATTGCCTTTCCACTACAGATGAATTTTGTAAGGATGTTTTGACAAATTACTATATTGCCTTGACATTCATTTTGCTGATTAGCGATAACACTGTCGTCATTTGATGATTCACTAGATTCTGTAGTAAGCGTACCTTCAGAATCTGCGATGTCTTCATCTTTGGTGCCGTGCTCATTTGCAAAGGCCATCTCTAAGCTCATCCCATATTGTAAGGCTATCATGAACAGCGTCACGAGAAGTATTCTTCCAGCTAGCGTCAATCTATTGTTATTCACAGACTAAAACTATTTCTGATATTATTTAGGAAATATTTGGGTTGAACTAATGAAATAATTCTGTACTAATATTCTATAGTCTAAACTCGGCTCAAGAAGTGAGAATTCTAATTAAAATCCGCTTACTTTCAGTCACAAGCGCCATAATGAGTGTTTCATTGGATGCAGGAATCATTTGGCGCGATAAATAAAGCTAGCTTGAAACTGGTAACCTCTAACTTTTCTTGTCTCAGCCACCCCACAGATTTGACACTTAAAACTCTGTTATATTCTTGTGACTGAACCCATCTTATTGTCTGCTCTGATCGAGTAATGTTTGATCATAGCTTTAGCTGTTTCCGCAGAGGATTGCACCTTGCTCTCATAGTGTCTTGCCAATGTAAAATTGACAGTTACAGTGCTATGGCATTTAGAACAAAGTGTTCGAAGATTATCGTACGTCAACAATCGTTCCTTTATAAACGGCAAATTGTTCGACGAGTTAGTTGGATTGGATTTACTAGTTTTTGTCGTCTTGTGAAGATGCTCAACAAGCTGCACAACTGGTTGGATATGATCACATTCTAAATCGGTTCCCTTCACATCCAATACATCTGCAAAATTCAGGAATCGCATATTGCGCTTCGTGAATTTAATTATGCGTTCCTTATCCCAAGATTTACCACATTTTTGGCATGTATAATTGTCCCGCTTGAAAATAGCTAATCTGACGCCCATCCATGTACAATGCAGAAAGTGCCATTTTGCAAATTCTCTTGCATGGGACCGACAACAAAAGTACTTGAACGGAAGCTTGATTTTCTTATTACATTTAGCTATTCTGCATATTGGATTTCCTCGATCGTCTAATTTATTGAAATAATTTGGGGGAACGTAAAACTGTTTCCGTTTCATCAGTGTAGCTTCATTAACTGCAATTCTAGATATATTAATTTGGATCACTTAATCTTCGTGAATTCCCGCCCACCCGGTACATTTTCACGGCCTTCAGAATCGAGTTCATTGAAACAAAATAGACGATCCATGCTATAAGTTCTGCGACGAAATATGCTTGATATGGTTCTAAATATCCCAATTCTAAGAGATGGAAATGAATATAAGTTTTGGTAACGATGAACACAGCTTCCGAAACCGAAAATGCTGCAAATAACTTCCTTATATCACGAATTAATACGTGTGAATTGATGGTGCTGCTATTTGGATCAACATAGCGATCCTTGTTATCTCTATAGAAGAGGTATGCAAATATCGGAAGATACGAAGCGTAACCCACAACGAGTGTATATATTGAATTTTCAATACTGCTTTCAGGACCAGCAAATCCTGCATAGGATTCAGTAAAAATCATCCCTATCACAAATGATATGATTCCGCTGACAGCAATGGATTTATTTAGTAAGAGGATATCTCTGTACTTTCGGAAGAATTCTTTAACTGCCTTCTTCAATCGTTCTCCCCTAAACCATGTAAAACACAATTGAATCATTTTAAAAAATTTGCTGCATAAGAGACTAGTATGAATTTGAGGAGGAAACCTAGGCGATTCGATTATAGGGAAAGATCAAAATTTCTTAATGCTGTTTGAGCTTTAACAATAGAATTAAGTATTCTTCATTAGGTGTTGCCGTACCCGCAATGAATCGTCGTTAATTGTTTCCCCTTATCCCATTTGCGACGAGGACAGAATAGCAACCAAGCCCACAACGTTCGCAGATTGGCTTCATTCCGTTCTTGGTGTCAGCACTTCCTATACAACATGGCAGCTTTGTTCTACCTAAATGATCCAGGGATAGAATTGCCCAGGAGGGACACTCTATAGGTGTAGTTCCAGAACCTCCCCAGTTACCCTTCATTAATTCTAGCTGTTTTTGGCCATTGATTACGAATTCTGGATATTTGTCCTTCAGTTCAATGAGCTTGTCAACCATGCGGCTACGTTCAGGCCCAAAAGGTACCCACAGGGGATCATTCATTGAAAATGGTGTGTGAAACTGAAAACCCATCTTGTTTACCACTCCGTTCCACTCTTCGATGAGACCATCTATGCATGAATGATTTAGTGAATTGATGGTCATCGTGATCCAAATATCCTTCCATGCTGGCTTGCGTCTATTCGGCGGACCATTAATATAATCAAGTATATTTTGCCTCGTCTTTGCGTATGTACCCTTACCCCTTATGCTATCATGAATACTTTCGGTACCATCTATTGAAACCCAATAAAAATACAGATTCTTAAATCTTTTTAAAGGAAAAGTGGCATTGGTTACAACACATATACGCTTAGGCATTTCTTCACAGAAAGCTTCAATAATATCAGGTCTGAGGGTAGGTTCTCCACCGACCAAAGTCACAATAAAAGTATTATGCTTCTTGAACGTGTTCTTTATTATCTTTCTCCATTCTTCAGAGCTAAGCCCATCCTTTTCATCATTTTTCCGGTTCAACCACCAGTAGCAGTGTGTGCAATGCAGATTGCAGACATTTATGATATCTGCAGAACCGTACATGTAGGGTTTTTTATGAAATAATTTTATCCCTATAATCTTGTTGAAGATGCTAAAGTAAAAGGGCGTTTCCTTTACTAGTTCTGTAATTCCTCTACCGTAGATAAGATCAGTCATACAACAACCTAATAGTATGATAACACCAGCTATAAATAGACTATAGCTCTAATTCCTGCGGATTCATCTCTTACTGACCGAATTTCGACCAAACGCCTGTCTATGAATTTTCGTAAAGCGATCGCATCATTATCTGCATAGTGGCATTTAGATCATAGTACAACTATAATCAATTTTTGGCATATTGAAAGGATTGCATATGCATATTCAGCTTACCTCAAGGTTTTGAAAGATATACAGTTTCTCTTTATGAATAAAAATTCTATGTTATTATTGAATGACAAAAGCATGCTGAGAAAAGACGGTCGATAACATAGATGCCAAAGAACAACCACACTTTCTGCATCTATTCAGTATCTATCTATTAGCGTCGGTTGCAGAATCATTCAATGTCACGGTATTTATGCCTCGGAGAGTTTGACCAACAAGAAGGAATGTTAAATTCAAAATGCATTTTTTGCAAAATCATATTTGGAAATTTGCCCTCAAATATCATTATTCAGGATGAAAAAGCGATTGCGTTTCTCGATGCTTTTCCCCTGACAAAAGGTCATACCCTGGTTATTCCTAAAATGCATTTTTCTAAAGTCCAGAATATGACAGAAGAATATGGATCAGCCTTATTTCGCCTTATGCTTGCGCTAGTGGACCCTATTGAAAAGGCTGCACATGTGAGCTCGTCGACTATTGCTATTCATAATGGAAAGGAAGCAGGTCAGGAAGTTGATCACGTGCATGTTCATATTATCCCTCGGAGGGTAGACGATGGGGCAGGACCAATTCATTCGATGTTTATGAAAAGACCTCAAAT
>JAATVS010000157.1 GCA_014523695.1 Nitrososphaerales archaeon TH5895 | reverse complement strand
TTGGGTTGGGATAGAGGTGGGGTCATCAATTTTTTCAATCAAGCGTCTGTCAGAGAAAATAAACTGTGGGGATATATCTCCTACTGAATTAATTGAAGTATCTTTGAACAAGATCAAAAAATTAGATCCTATCCTAAACGCATTTATTACAGTTATTGAGCGAGATGAACTATTCAGACAGGCTCAAATAGCCGAAAAAGAAATCAGTCAAGGAAGGTACCGTGGCCCCTTACATGGTATCCCATTTTCAATTAAGGATATTATCCATGCAAAAGGAATTAGATGTACTGCAGGTTCGAAAATACTTGCGGATCATGTTCCCAAGTTTAGTGCATCTGTTGTGCGAAGAATGAAGAAAGCCGGGGCAATTCTCATCGGTACAAATAATTTAAATGAATTTGCTTCGGGAATAACTGGGTTAAATCCATTTTACGGATCTTCTAAAAATCCGTGGGATATAATCAGGCTGTCAGGGGGCTCAAGCGGCGGATCTGCTGTTGCTGTCTCAACAGGTATGGTTTTATTTTCCTTAGGAACAGATACTGGAGGATCCATTAGGGTTCCCGCATCGCTATGCGGCGTTGTTGGATTAAAACCGACTTACGGTAGAATTAGCTTGAATAATATCTTTCCATTAGCCCCCACTCTGGACCATGCAGGTTGCATTACAAAAAGCGTATGGGACGCGGCTGCCGTGTTGGAATACGCCGCTGGTTGGGATGCTTTAGATGCCACTTCAGCAAAAAATACTGTGCCTCCATACACTAAAATCATAGAGGAACCAAATCTTAAGGGGCTACGAATTGCAGTCCCAGATGAATATTTCTGTGACAGTTTGCACTCTGAAATAGCAGGCTTGTTTTATGAGTTTGTTGATTTTTTACGCTCGATGAAGACTGTAGTAATAGATGACATAAAACTGCAAGATACGGAAGAATACTACGAGTCGTGGAGAAACATTAGACTTGCAGAGGCTACAAACGTTCATCTAAATTGGATTAACAGAAGAGCAGAGGATTATAGCCCTGAAGTGAGAAAAATGTTGCTAGAGGGCAAAAGAATATCAGCAGCCGATTATATTAAATCTCTAAGAACGGTAAAAGAAATAAAAAGTGAGTTCTTAGCCATGTTTTCAGATCGGAAGATTGACGCTATTGTTGTTCCTAGTACCATTGTACCTGCCCCTAGAGTCGTCGATAATATTGTTCGGGTAGGCAAGAACGTTGTGTTAGAAACTCGCCAAGCCTTACTGCGAAATACAATAGTATTTAATAGTACTGGCCTACCTGCCATTAGTATTCCCATAGGGTTTACCAATAGCAATATGCCAGTAGGAGTTCAAATAGTTGGACCTCCATTTAAGGAAGAGATAATTCTCTCCATCGCATACTGTTATGAACAGATAAGCAGCAGCATGGATACATTTGTTCCACAATTACATTGAGAAAGCAATCAATCTGTGCCACTACTACGACAATTTTGGTTTACCAACCACTGGTAAGTTTACGGGTTTTCATTTTTTCTTTTGCTTGAAACATCCTATCTACTCATAGTCTATACTCACCACAGGACACCCCGCTAGCCTATTACTCCTAAGCTTTCGTATAATTGATGTATACGCTAATGAAAAGGCATACTGCTAATGCATAGGTATAAAGAATCTCTATTATAATAGACGATATCAGACTGAAAACAGACTGAAAGAATAGAATTGTCCATAACTAGAGATGAGATAACAAAGCAACGGATAAGAAAGCTTAGGATTGTGTTCTATATCATTGCAGGATTTCTAGTCGTGGAGGTAGTTTTCGGCCTTTTAACTGGTAGTTTGGCGCTGCTTGCTGATGCTGGCCATATGGTTGCAGATGCGGGAGGACTTGCTCTGGCTCTCTTCGCAATATCCTACTCCCGCAAGCCTCCCACCCCTCAAAGAACATTTGGTTTTTATCGATTGGAGATACTTGCCGCCCTAGCAAATGGTGTCGTATTGATTTTGATCTCTTTTTACATTCTTTATGAGGCATATTGGCGCATAGTAGAACCTCGCCAAATTGAGGTTCTTCCAATGATTGCAGTAGGGTGCCTAGGACTTTTTGTAAATGTCATAGGAATTTTACTTCTCAAGAGTCACTCTCACAATATGCCTCTTGATTCCGTCAAAAGAGATAATCCAACATTGGCTGGAGATCATGATCATCCTAAAAAGGAAAAAGAGGGGGACTTAAATATGCAAGGCGCCTATCTTGAAGTCCTTAGTGATACACTAGGATCAGTTGGGATAATCATTGCAGCTATTGTCATATATGTAACAGGCTTTTATTTGGCAGACCCCATAGTAAGCATCGCTCTCGCTTTGTTCATTTTTCCGAGGACTTGGAGACTACTCAACAAGTCACTTCATATTCTCATGGAGGGAGTTCCTGCCAATCTATCACACGAAGAGGTCAAAAATGCAATTCTTCAAATCAAAGGTGTAACTGGAATTTTTGAATTGCACATCTGGACCATTACCTCAGGTCTGAATGCATTATCCGCCCATGTTGTAGTAATTGATCCGAGTAGGTCTTTGGAAGTGCTTCAAGAGATAAATTCTTTGCTAGAGAAGAATTTTAGAATCGCCAATGCCACTATCCAGATAGAAGGGTACCATGACCAAACAAGATCATTTTAGATACCCGGCAATCATTTCGGGAAAGAAGCATCTATACTAATTTAGTCAAGATCATATTTTTGAAATAGGTGCATTTGCCTTGTTCTTCTCAAGCATATTCCTGCCATGCATATTTTTTACCTTCATTTGTGGTTGGAATGTTCTTACGTCAAGATCTCCTATTAGTAACACTAGATCTTAAACTATTCTCTGGCACAACTCGCGTGATGATAATAGGTTTTTGGTTAAAAAAAGAGATACTAGATATAATGATGTAATTATTCACAAGACAGTCTACGTCAACATATCAACCATTTCACTTAGCTCCCAACAAAAAAATAAGCCAATGTAAAATTTTAGCTACTCCTTTTCTGTCCCTTCCTTGTCCTTTTTATCGTGTTCTGATTCGATTTCTAACTCCTTTATTTCGAATCCCAATTCCTGTGATTTCCTTACTAACTGAGAAACCTTCTCCAAAATTTCGGTTACATTCTTAGAGTTGGACGTTAATTCTAATTCTATTTCCATCATTGTTATTTGTTTTTATCTTCACCATGTATATGTATAGTTGGTTTTCAGTGTGTTGCATTGTATACCCTGGCAATAGAATCTCAGTACAGTGTTTATATCGCATTTGAGAACAGTCTATCAGCGGCTATCGAATAAGTCTAGTGATAGTTTGTATACTATCTGAAGCCCATGACCTATAGCGCCGAATAGATAATTCTTTTGTGTCTATGCTGTTTTCCCTCTTCGATAACCTACCCCTCTCTCCCTCCCCATCACAGTATCTTCGACTTAAATACCGACAGCTGATGGATAACTAGATGGATGATCGCCTTCTGTTGTGCATAGGCAACGACCATCTTGAGAATTAATGAAGGTAAACGGGGATGATACATAAACATGAATAATGATATCGTTGATGTGAGAAAAACATATGACTATTTGAGAAAATCCCAGACCCATCTAGTACAGTCTTCAGAAATTGCCACCGCATGTGTCTGTCAAAATCTCTTCAAACTAGATTATCCTTATGGAGCAATTAGAAGCGATAAAGACTACTTAGTCGCGAATACTGTTCATGATATAATGAGTTTATGTGTGAGCGGCCCTATCCTTGAAAATTGGCATAGTGGGCTAGAGAATTATGAACAACTCGGAGAGAAAATTGTAAATGAATCATCCCATATAGTAAATATTATTATCAATGATACGTTAGATGGCGCAAACCGAGAAAATAAATTTGTCCCAGACGATTTCAAGATCCAAGTCAATGATATTTTTCATGGTCTTGTACTAAGCATGGCTAGAAGGCTGATGAAGAAGTACGAAAAACCTTCAAGAGTCTTGACCGAAATTACAATTACCAATATCAAGAACCATCACGAAGGGAGAGTCGACGCAATTCTAGAGTATCCTGATGGTTACGGCTTATTAGACTGGAAAAGTTACGATCTTAGCAATACTATTAGTGGTCGAGAAAAATGGCAGCTCATTGCTAATACCCTGCTTGCAAATTTCAGATACAAGCGGAATGAAGACGATTGGAAGGAACACAATTTTTCCTGCATAGTACACAATGGTGGGGTATACTTCCCTAAAACAGAAACTATGACAAAGGAAGTGGAGAGAATTAAAAGCAACAGACAATTTGCCCACATGGTCCTCTGTGGGCAAAGAGTTCGTGTTCAGAGACCAAAATTCTGCCCCGTATGTGATAAGGGCTTAGAGGGAAGTAAGGAATGTCTTTTCTATCAACGTGATGCTAGATTAGCGTATGAAGGCAAACTACCAGCGCAGTACGAAAAGATGACAAAACAATTTTTTGCTAAACGTTATGCCATCTTAAAGGAGCGAGCAGAAACTCACTTACACAAACATGTTGCTTCTGAGCTGATTAACAAGCATGGAGAGGAAGAAGCCTTGCGAAGGTTGGAAAAAATCGGCGTACTATGCAGAGGGTATTCCTATGATTTTGATGTTGATGAAAGAGTAGTTTTTTCGAGAGCTGACGATAACATTCCACTGGAACCACGTAGAATTGTAAGAGTAATAGGAGCTGAACCAGGCAAATCACTTCTATCGTGTATAAGCGAGCAAGCAAGCGTAATGGAAGTAAAAAATAATAAAATTACTCTTGGTTTTAGGTCAAAGATTGCTGTGCATAGGGCCAAGAAGCAACTATTTCATTTGCCTATTTTCTTTTTGAGGGATGAGCTTAATCTCACTCGAAGCATGCTGCGACCTATACATCAATTTCACAAACTAGCCTCTGATGTTCTTATTCCACCAGAGCTATCGCTATGACGATAAATCTTAACCCAGATCAATCTAGAATACTGAACTGGCGCGTTAGTTCAGGAGGGGTGGCTGGTGTCATCGGACCGGCAGGATGCGGAAAAACAACTACTGGCAGCTTTCTAGCTGTCAAGATGATTTGCGAGGGCTATGCTAAAAATGTGCTATTAGTAGCCTTTACCAATTCGGCCGCCAACGAATTTTCAAGAGAATTGAGCATGGTATTGGGTTCCGAAGGATCAAAATTTCTCTGCGTCAGAAGTGGATATGCGCCTGGTGCGGATCCCAGGCTCCCTATACCTTTTAGCAATAACATTGAGATCGTAAGAGCCAAGAAAATCGTTATTTGTACAACACAATCACTCAAACGATTATCTGCCTCCATAAAGTTTGATAATATGATTATTGATGAAGCTGGTATCGAAAGGCTAGAACATCTTTTGTCACCATTTGCTCTTGGAATCAACCAGGTAGGTATTCATCTTATGAAAGAGAACATTTCATTTGAAACCAATAACATAATCGAACTTGCGTCACAGTGTGGTATTGTAGCTACTGTTGTGGGCGATCCTAAGCAATCAAGACCTATAGGATTAGCGGATTATGATCTTAGTGCAATGGAATGGGTCCTTAAGTGTGCCAAGTATGACACACTCTTTACTACTCATCGACTTCCTGATAAGCTGGCAATGTTAGTAGATGAGTTTGCTGATTATGGCGGCTTGAATTCGGCTCCCGAAATCGCAGGTAGAAGGATGGACGTGAAGTATCCCATCGATGAGAAATTTAAGAATGTTCTCAATCCGGAAGAGGTCATCACCTGGGTAAATCTGAATGGTAACGAAGAGATGGGAGGTCCTAGCTCATGGTATAATGAAATAGAGGCAAAAGCTTGTGTCCGCATCTGTTCTGAACTTAGAAGAGTGGCCCCTTCAAAGTCGATCTCCGTAGTAACCCGATATACAGAGCAAAGGCGTACAATATTGAAATATCTTCAGTCCCTTGACATAGATGCCCGGGTGTTGACAACGACCGGTGCACTGGGAACACAAGCAGATATCGTTATATTCTCTCTAGTCAGGAATAATCCCGAAAGAGTGGTAGGAGCCGTTGGCTCACTTCAAGACCTAAATGTGGCAATCTCTCGATCTAAGGAAAAATTGATCATTCTTGGAAGCTTCGAAATGATGCTAAACAGTTTAACTAGCTCATTCAACTTGAACCAGCGCCTCAAACAAAACTTCGCTCAAAAGCTAGCGCGGCTTGTAGATAGAAAGTTCGGCATGGTCGTTGAGGCTCCTAATGTGTTGTGCAATTAGGGCAAACACACTGCATGATAGATACACACTTACAACAAGCTTTGTTTTCTTTTTTCGGTCTTGTCGAAAATGATATTTACCGAATAAATCACCTTCCTTAGATTAACCTGTTAGTACCTAAATCCTGCCATCGTATTAGCCCAAATCCTCCAAAGTTTCAAATTCCAGTTCGATGACATCAACATCCCTTGCTCTCCTTTTCTCTGGACATTCGGTGTACTTCCTCTTTTCAAAGTTTCTTAATTTATTACTAGACTCGTTGATAGCTCTTTTTCTTTGGCCAATAAACCTGGTTGCATTCTACCCCACTACAACCTTCCTAAGGAAATCATTTCATTGGGAACGCCGAATTCATGTCACCTATGTCGTACATGGATTATCTGGTTTTATTCAACTAAAACCGAGAATAATTTGCCTGATAGCAATACCGTTTAGCTAATGATTAATTTCATAAAGTTATCTAAATAAGCTAATCCAATCTAGTGAGGGTCGTCTTCGGATTTTATTCCGTCAGCAACTCTTTTTATTTATCAACCTTTATTGCGTTAATAAAAAATTTATGAATCGGAGACTTTTCGTTCTTCCTACTCTTATTACCTTCCTATACACAGACCACTTGGATTACTTGTCTCACAACTGTTGTCTACATACTGATTTGTATTGATGTTTGTTGGTAGTCCGTTTGCATTGTTAAGGTCAATGACATTCTCAAGTACGTTATTTGCTGATATT
>JAATVS010000156.1 GCA_014523695.1 Nitrososphaerales archaeon TH5895 | reverse complement strand
AGAGCGGTACATCTTTAACGGCCATTATCACACACAAGTATTACCAGACGACGATGGCGATGGAATAGGCACTATAACGGGGAACGATGGTTCTGTATCCAATAATCCTGATTCGCATGTGAACAACAACTTCAACTCCCATCGTGAAGATACACAGAAAACAAATGAACACGATATACCTGCTAGCGACAACGATAAATAGAAACCTGTCCTTATCCACATGGAACTTTCGCTACTGAAAGAATGAACCATTGTATGCCTAGCCAATGCTCGAGTTTGGTGAAATATTAATCCTCAACATCATCAAGCAAGGACAGGGAAGAGACCCAGATATTTTTCCTTTCCATGGCCTAGCCATAAAAAGTTTCTTCTTCCTGGCAGAGCAGCATACCGTCTAGTCGTTCTGCTGCTGAGGATATCGCAAATGGGCAAATTTAATGCCAGAACATTAAAGACAATCTGAATGAATCAAAACAATCATCATGCGATGTTGCTTCTTTATCAAATATACTGAGACCGTGGGCATCGTTTCGGAAAAGGACTTTAAGGAAAAGAAACTGAAGAAAAAGCCTAACATGTTACATCGATGCGGAAAGTGTATTGGGGCCTCATAGGCATAGGAGCGTTATTATTGGCCATTCCACTATCCATACTACTGTATTGTGCATCATTGCCAGGTTGCCAGTAATCAGTTCGTTTAATGCCAAAACATCAAAGATAGCCTTGAACTAGTAACAGTGAAAAAAATGTGAATGCTAACTAGTAACGCACCTAACCCCTCGAACAAATCAGGAACCACCAATAGTAAGAAACCTTATCGCTCAAATCAGTTTATGATTGACGATGGTGTCCTAATTCAAGTGTATTCAACGGTTCTTGTGGGTGTTCTCATATTCCTTACCTTAGTAAATTGAGACCTTACAGCCTTGATCCTGTTAAACTGGTATCTCTGAGATATCTTTAACTGGTGTAGACAAATATTGCGTAGACTTACTTGTATCAGAAAAATCGAGACTAACCATAGATAGTCGATATTCGATTAAATAACGGGGAACTTCTGATACGTCTAGTGTACCTACGGCCTTTTCGTAGCGTTCTTTTGCCGTCTGACATTGATACTGATTATAACTGTAATATGCCACAAGAACTAATATTGAGACTAGGACGATTGCGGAAATAACACTTTCACACTCATAACTTTGTTACTCTCTAACTAGTAACAAAACAAAATGTACTATTCTCTCTCTCTTTCTGAATACGGTCTAGTTGTCATCGTTATTACCATTATCTTGTGAACCGTCTCCTTCAGATGACTGCTGTTCTGGTTCGTCAATTTCAACCTGTTCTGGCTCGTTCTCTGCTACTTCAGGCTCCTCTAGCACACATAGATTGGATTCTTCATCCAGCACTAGACCTTCTTGACAAGTAGGTGCTGGCTCCTCCTCTGCTGCTTCAGGCTCCTCCAGCACACACAGACCAGCCTCCTCGTCTAAGACTTGACCTTCTGGACAATCCTCTAGCACGCAAAGACCAGACTCTTCGTTAAAGACTTGACCTTCTTGACAAATAGGTGCTGGGTCCTCAGTCAGCTGGAGGTGCTGCTTCATCTACTGGTGGTGGTGCTCCTGTTGCTCCTTCCGGAGTTGGTTGTAGAGAATTAAATGTCCCACCAGATTCGAATGTCCCACCCCGTGGGATAGCAGGACCAGATGGAGGTATTTGTTGCTCTTCGAATGTCCCACCGCTTGGAACGGTACTGTTTGGAGGTGCTGGCTGCTGCGGTTGGAAAATGCCTCCTTTAGTGACGTTGGTACCATTTGGCAAGTTTCCTGGTGTATCAAATACACTGCCACCGCTTGTTCTAACCACCTCAGTGCAGTCGTTTGTAATGTCCCCTGTATCCGTATTGATATTACAACTCTGGCACTTCCACACTAGTTCAAAGCCATGACTTCCTTCTGCTCCCGTGAACCTGACTTCTTGCCAGCAGCAAGTCACAGTCAAATCGGCTACGTTATTACCACAGTTGTTGTCCGCCTTTCCGTATCTAGGTGACTTCATTGCGGCAAACACATTCGATGTAGCAAATGAACTATAGAATAATGCGACAAACAAGACTGATACGACCACAAAAATCAGAGGCTTATTTTTCAACAGTGTATTACTTATGAAAGGAAGTTCTTAAAGGTTTTTCCCTATCTGGGTGTCATATTAAATCTGAGATAACTCACTTCAGAACTGAAAGTATCAACTCACATATTTAACATATGAAGAATCTCGACAGATTAAGAACAGTTTTTAGGTTCTCATGCCTATGCCCTGCTGCCGTGCATTGCGAGAACCCACGTCATAAACAGCACTTAAAGAGATTCCTAAAAAAATATTCAACGGCTGATAAGAACGGAGAGTTTGCGATTATAACCGTAAATCCAGAGGAATGGGCTGTGGACCTAGAGCATCCAGAAAAGAATACGGCAAAGTGTTGTCAGATGTGTAGTATTCAAGAGGATATTAAGCGAGTAACTAGTCCTGGATGGACGGGTCAACCGGCTAGTTACAATCCTTTCGAATGGAAGATAAGGTATTAATAACTTTTTAACTTAAAGTAATAAAAGAAAGGTAAGGTTCTTAACATATTCACAGGGATTACGGAGGAAGAGAAGGTCCACCATCACCACCACATGAAGGTCCGCTGCAACCATTCCGCTTGTCGTTGCATAGACGGGCTCACCTGTTGCAATCCTTCAGTCCGGATCGTTTTCAAACCTATTGCGATGAATTTCAGGAATTTCTTTCCAAATCTAATCTGAGATGTCTTTCATTATATTTCTCTTAGTCCACTAATACACCTCGGACAGAAAGTATATTTTTTATATCCTTTATCTTTTTAATATTCAGCAATTCATTAAGAGAAAACTTTACTTCAAATTTTGTTTCCAGTTCTTCAAACAAAACTAATCCGCGAAATGAATCCCAATTTTCAATAGTTTCAGGCGTTGATTCATCATCAATGTCTGTAACTTGCTCCTCCATGACATTTGCTATTATATCCAAAAGATTATTGGACATTGTATCATTCCTTTCGTACTTCTATTTGAGAACATTGGTCGAATCTATGATTCTAATCGTATCTAAATTTCGTCTTAATGTTTTGTTAGAGTCATGAAACTTGCATTCTTTCTTTTTCTAATAGTTTGTGATAGTATCTGATAGTATCTGTATTACTACCGCCGATTATCATCATTCCCTTTATCTACAATTAACGTACGGGTGAACATCAAAGTATCTGCGGTTCTTTAATGATCACAAACTATTTTACCATCAGGTTATCCTGCATAATAGAATCTGCCTACTAACAGTACAATGTCGCTTGCGGAATCTTGACACTTTCACGCTTGGCACTATCGAACCCGAACTAGTAGCGATCGTTAATTACACTACTTCCATAAATCCAAATAAACGGCTATTGATTCGGCTATGTTTCTATGAACCCACGCCATTTCGGTATTACCTCGCCTTGCGTATTGTCTGCTCAAAGCAATCTGATTATTAAAAATCTCAACCATGCGTGCTGGCTATATCCCTATCTAAAGACTTGTCTATCGTGTCTAAGAGTTTGTCTAACTCTGATTGCCTCTCTTGTGAACTTGACATGATCTTGAAACTCTAGTAACCATATTTAGGATTTTAAAAGTCAATGCCAGAACTGCAGCGACAGAAGAAATGCATAACGGTTTCTCACTTTGTCATAGCGACAAGCAGGTTTATTCTCTGTGGACTATCAGTTAGAACACCACTGGCAGCGTAGGATGTCATCGAGTCAATCTTATAACCTTCCTTCTGTGCTATTGCCACTCCCTTCCAGATTATATCGATATAGTCAGACTGCAATACCAAAAGAGTAGGATCCTCATAAAGGACGTTTATTACTGGAACGCATGGTAGATCAGACGCACTATCTTCGACGCATAGTTGGAACTCTTCTTCGGTTGAGAATAACTTGGTGAAGTTGGTTGGTGCTTGTGTCTGGTTTTGGGCATACACGTCATACTGATTCGGTTCTTCTTCCACCAATAACAGAATGGTTACTGAGGATAGTGCTATCACCAACACCAGCGCTAAGGTCGCAAACATGTCACTAGAACACAAATCATCTAGATAAGTTTTCCTTGCCCATATCTCTGCCAAAACTGCATAGACACGGAACGACTCATACCACGCTCGGCACTTTGTTTTTCTTGAACCAGTAGCAACAATAAACCCCGTTGCTCCTTCTGCCTTCTGCTGGTATTCTAGTGTTTTTAAAGTAGACCGGCATTAAATGCGGTAAAAATGGGGACTGACGCCAGATACTGCAGATTCGAAATAGAATGGAACAGTATATGATAGGTATTTCGGATAAAGATGCAGCAAGGTTGGGTCTAGAAAAATATGATAATGGTATTTACAAGATAGAACGTGGCAGCATCGGGATAATTTATGACGAGACTGTCGGGTTTATAAAAAGATGAATGTATACACGATATTCATGTAATCTCGTTATAACTTTAGCAGCATCAACTAAAGTGGATCAGGAGTCACGTTAAGGGATCTCATAGTTCAGGCAAGCAAGTCTGAACGCATCAAATATGTCATCATGTGACGTTTGATATTTGTCTAGTTTCCAATCATCTATTACTACTGCCGTTCTTCTTCCGAACATCAACTCCTCCAGGATAAATAAAATTACGACCTATATGCCCTTGCGAGGCATCTATTCTAATTCTGCCTTGATTCGTTGTACGAGTGCATCTGTAGTAATGGGCTTCTTAATGAAACACCCTATACTCTTGAGTGGATGCACTTCCCTCATTGCATCCATATTTATCTCTCCCGCAGTCATGAAGCAAACTCTGATGTTGATATCCTTATCTAACAGTTTCTGGCATAATTCAAACCCATTCATCACAGGCATGTTAATGTCAATAAGTAATAGGTCATAGAAATCGGGCCTAAATTCCATTAAGGCAGTTACCGGATTATCATAACAGTCTACTCGTATGGTTTTATCGTTAATTTCTAAACCCATTCTTAGAGTAAGTGCAATATCAGAGTTATCATCTATTACCATAATTCTTCTTGTTAGACTGGATTCTGATGAAATTGATGCCCCTTCTATATAATCCGATTTCGACTGCTTTTGGCCACTACCAATGGTCCCATAATTTGGTCCTTTACTACTACTATGCCTTGCATAGTCAAATGATGTTCCTTCTTTGATACGTAGGACAAACACATAGTCTCAATAAAAACTTTATGATGATTTATAATAGAAAATAAAGAAACTTTATGGTATGACTCAATTTCTGCAAATCTTTTTATATTTAATATCACTAATACAAATTACTTCAATATGAACGACCCAAACTCAACTGTAGAGTAGTTGGATAACGTCTAGTAATTCCTTTGACACCAACCCCACTACGACAAAACGAGTAAGCAGTCGGGGGAATGAACTGGACAGATATTGTTCTCGCCAAAGGGATCAGGTGCGACGACATCTAATGGATTTGTCCAGGGTATGAGTGAAAAAACTACGGCTACCAAAGACTTATAATAAAAGTCTAGATATATTTGGAGGATCTGATGCTCCATATGAATAAAAATCTATACCTTGTGACCTTCCTCCTATTCATGATTTTGGTGGCTTCAGTAGGTACTTTTTTGGCTTACGGTGCATCGTCAAGTCCAAGCATATTTCTTAAGGGGTCTACACCATATGGCGTAACCTATGAGGATTGGATGACAAAGTGGTGGCAATGGAACATCCAAATACCCAAAGAGCAGCACCCTCAAGCCGTTGACCCCAATGTTATAAAATGCCCTGTCGGAGAATCAGGAAATGTTTCTTTCTTAACCCATATTTTACAGGGAAAATCTCAGTATGGCTGTACTATTCCGGCTGGCAATGCTATAATGATGCCCATTTTAACTGGAGAATGCACTTCTGACGAGGCGGAGTCTAGTGTACCGGCAGATATGATGAAATGCGCCACAGAAGGTAACAAGTACAGTACCTTTGATGCAACAGTTGATGGAGTACGCTTAAGCGGTCTAGATCAAAACGATGCTAGAAGTGGAATTTTCAACATGACGGTACCTATGGACAATTTCCTGGAACTAAAACCAGGTCAATGGAATGCCGTGACAGGTGGTTATTTTGTCTTTCTAAAACCTCTTCCAGTTGGCAATCACACAGTAGGTATTTCTGCTAGGGTGACAAATCCTATTGATCCATCTTACAACTTAAATTATCAAACACAGTATTTGCTGAAGGTACAATAGGTTCCACCGTATTAGCATGTTAATTACGAATTTCCGTTCCGAGATTTTTTTCTGTGGGTCTCTGCAAGAACTTCTTGGATGTATTCTTTGATTTCTTCATCTGAAAGTGAACTCCAGACGCCGGTCTCTTCTGGCATAGCCTCAGAAAATCTTTTTGAAGTTGTTAGAACCTTGTCTAGTATTCTATGATCCATCTCCGCTTCGCCGATGTTTCCTAAAAATCTAACCTCTGATTCAATTGACCTACGAATTGAAGACCGTAGTCTAGCGTCTTGAGAAATAGATACAGCAGACGAATAAAGTCCTATGAAAATAAGGTATGCCGCTAGCCCAAAATATGATCCTGATAATAGTCCTAGTGGAGGAAACGGCGCAGTTATCAACGCCTGAGCCTCGTAAGAGACTAATAATAATAAGAAACCGATGCCCGTGACAACTAGATAACCCTTTACCTCTCGATTTTGCAACTTACGTGCGACTAGAATAAAAGCCAAGCCAAATAACACTCCACCTATCGGCCTGCTGGCGTTCACCATTATGATGTAAACAAGATTAAAAAGCATGGGATCATCTGAAACATAGGAGAGTAAAAAATTTAGCAACACCGGTTGGAATTGACTTAGAAAGTATAGAAGGGGTATGGACATTAGTATCCAGTATTTCCATCTGCCTATTTTTTTTCTATAACTCTGTAACAAAAATACAGTACCCGTCCAAAGCAATACAAATGCAATCGCAGAAGAAATAGTATAAACGTACACAAGTGACGAATTTCCTATTTCTATATGTGTAAGATAATCGCCATATGTTTTAGGGTAAATAACATCTGGTTGATAGAATAACTGATCTAGAAAATATACTACTCCAGCAATTGCACTCACCGAAATAAATAAACTGGCAATCAAATATATTATCATGAGACGATTTTTGTTTGATCTAATCCACACTATGAACCTCCATGATAAAAGCGCTGTCAGAGCCGAGGCTGTCAAAAAACTACTCGTAATTATAGTTCTTATGAGAATTGTATGATAACTGGAGGTAAGTGAAACTTCCAAAAAAACTAAGACTAGCAACGCGATAATTCCAAATTGAACTAGTACTATCACCTTGTTTAGGAAGCCTATGCGGTTATGAGAAAGGAAAGATTTGCCGATTTTATTACGAACAAAATTCATAATCATTAATTGGGAAAACACACAAAAGATTCCCAGCCCGACAAAGATTGCGATGTCAAGACTCAAATCGCGCACACCTACAAAACCAGACACTCTGATAATTCCAGTCTCTACTAGTACACCAATTATAGTTGTAGATACAACTACAAAGAGTGCCCGATCAGAGGTCAACAACCCTTTGTGGATGAGTGTAGAGTTGCCCCCTGAATTGGTCATCGCGAAAATTTCATGAGGTATAGATAAGGATAGCCTATTGAAGTTTGTGACAAAACTGAAACTATCGAAACCGAAGTGAAAACTAATAATCTAGGCTTTTGGTATGGTTTAGAAGTATTGGACTCACAAATACTGAATACATTGAATAAATTTGATGTAACGGCAGAGATTTACCGAGGCCCTGCAATGTCATCTATGGTTACATCCTTGTCTTGAGGCATTAAACCCCCTACGAATATGTAATGAAGCAAATCACAAAGTCTGATACTATGATAGTTGCGATTTCACACAGGCATCTCTGAAACGTCTTGATATTGTGGAGACAAGAATGTTGAGGACTTGACTGAATCACCGCCTGCCAGGTATGGGGCTTCATCGATGACACGGGCAAGATCAAGGGTTATCCTATGTAATGAATCTATGGCTCTAACACTGACCATTGGATCTTCTTGCTTGTTAGCCATTGCTATATCCCACAATTCCCTCTGAAATGCCATCATCTCTTCATACCTTTGTCTGAATTCAGATAAGAATTCATCATGATCATCTCGTAGGCGCACCACCCAATCCCTTGCTTCTGATTTAAGTTGCTTCTTGATCTTGAAGAATGCTGTCTTGGAGAGATCGTGCCCAGTCTTAGTTTTTATGTATTCGATACATTCACGCCAATTATATCTGAGAATGATCGCCTGAGATAAAACATGACGTATTTCTCTTCCCTCTTCTCTTGTATGGATTGGCAACTATACGATTATACTAAGTGAACAGATATTACACTTTAGGTCATTGTAGACGAATTAAGTATGCGGTTTTTGCTCGTTCTTAATTTCTGCATTTACAAAATTCCGGACTGAATATCACGAGTTAGTGTATTGCAGACTAATCACTCCAAGAAGGACAGCAATCCGAGTTAGCCAATATTAATAATAAGTTGCTGCATCACACAAACCATTTTATAAGGCTCTTAGACGCCTAATAAATTTCTCAATCTTGATATGTTCGAAATATCACAGACTTTTGTTACTATCTAACTAGTAACGTCATAATATTCTTCTATTAGGATCAAATATCATCTGCTTAGCGATACGATGTCTTTGTATCTGCTCAAAGATTGCAACACGTTCAGTTTTTGCTATGGCAGCCATTTCTTACTTAGACTCCTTTCTTCTCCTGCCTTTTCATTTTGAGTTCTTCGACCTCAGCCCTAAATCTATCGGCTCCCTCTTGATTCCTCAAATCACAAACCTCATCATCGTTATGATTATCATCCTCATCATGTGATTTTTGATTTTGGGACACTTGGGACACTTGGGACACATTTTGGGAAGATGCACACTCATCTGACCCAGTTATTTCTATGCCATTATCACTTTTAGATTCTGTATTACTTTCTTCAAGATTTTTCTCATTATCTTTATTGTTTTCTGTATTTTCTTCGTTGACAGATTCTGATGGGGGTGTACCTACGTCCATACTTCCAGAATCTGTCCCATCTGTCCCATCTGTCCCATCTGTCCCATCTGTCCCAAATCCTAATCTTGTATGATCAAAGCCAAGGTCAAGGGTTTCAGTTGTTGCAAAGTCTACCTTAATCTCAATATTCGTGTCATAGATGTCTTTCATCCTATGCAGTATATGCTGCGAAAAGATTAGTCTCCTGCTTGATCCTGTGTGTTTTGGTGGCGTTCCACCGAAGACATTTCTTAATATTCCACCAACCTGCTTTTGAGATATTACTCCAAATTCTACAGTCTCAATAGACTGAGGCTTAAACTGTATATCCTTCCATCCTTCGAGATTGTATTTCATATACTCCCAGATAGTACTAAAGTCTAGTTCTAGCGTACCCCGTTGTCTCGTTAAGTCTCTGATTATCCTATACAGAAATGCATGAAATGAGTTAGCCTTGGACTCCCTCCTCTCATTAATGTACTTGTTGATAACGGGTCTGAGTGTATCAAATGTCCTAGTGCCTTGGAATATTCTTAGGAGTGGTTTGAAGAGTTGCTTTTCCCGATTGTGGATATTGAGTTTAATATTTGGTATTCTATCCTTGAAATGTATCAATCTGTAACAGAAGAGCAGATTTCTTAACTCGTTTAACTCCTGTAACAGGTCTTGATACTCATCATCTCCAGCGGGGTCTGTTACTTCTGAAATGTCGTACTTGGGAAATCCAGGAACGCATTTTATGACGATTGTTCGCTGCATGAATCCTCTGGATTCAATCTCATCGGGCAACCTCTCGCCAGCCAATGCCTTAAAACAATATGTGTTAAACTTGACTTGCTTCCTCCCATGTGGTGTATCTATAATCCTAACGACGGGAAAGCCCTTGGTATATCCAGATTTTAGAATACTCATTATCTCAAGATATTCATCAATGCTATCAGCCTCATCTATGCATATCGTACCTACTCCTTCCTCCTTTGGCCCCAGGAAGTTGTAGATGTTAGCGTGTGTCATAGTTGTATTCATCAGATTTCTATATCCCAAAATGTTGAATAGTTTAAGGTTGTTTGATTTGCCAGCGTCGTTATCCGCTATGAAAAATAGATAATGCGTTGTTCCTATCCTGTCCTGGAAATATGTAAACATCGTATCAGCGGCACATATCTTTAAGTGAAACTCATCGGCATCTATGTATTTTTTCCATTTACTCAGAGTGTTATCAAAGAGTGAATCTAAAGTCTCACTTCGCGCTCGTTCAATGTAAGAATAAAACTCGTCTTTATCCTTGAATGCATAAGGCCTGTTGCTAAGAAGTTCTGGAACCAGTCTTGTATCTGGGCTATAGGAAAGAGATTCCATGATAGCAATCCTTACATTATCGGGATCGCTGTTGCCATTACTAAAATCAACGATCGCAAAACAGGGTTTATTTCCAATGAGTATTGCTTCTGCTAATGCCTTTTCGTTACTTAACTTCTGAATGTATTCCTTCTTTATGTTAGTACTACTTCGATGCTGTCCGTTGTTAGTGTTAGTTCTAGTCGATGTCATTCTTGTGCAAATGCTCTATCGATACGGTCATACCTGTCAAGCAACTTTATCACAATCTCTATCGCTTCATTGAACTGTGTATGGTCATAAAGTAGTTTTTTATCCTGCTGCTTGTGTTTCCTTACAGTTGTTGAGGTAGAGCGCGCAATAAGCCTCATACGGCTGCCTCCACCTTCCTGAACTTGCGAATTTTCGACGCTTTGCTTCTAGGTTTCTGCGTCTTAGAGGATTGGGCGACCAAGTCGGCCACTGTCGAATCAGGCACAGGAACAGCGTTTAGAACGAGTCCGTCATAATCATTTAGCCTTCCGTCCGTTTGAATTCTACAATCTGATATTTCAAAAAATCTTCTTTCTGTCCTGATAAAGCAATAAGATTTATGTGCTAGCCTGACTTTAAAGTAATTAATATTCATCGAATTTCTCCTCGCTTGGTAGGCTTGGTGAAACGGCTTGAGTGTTCTGGATCTGGCTCGGAGGGCAGGTGGCGGCTCTGGTCAAGTGCCATCCTCCGCCGCGGCTGGTATGGATCCTTCGTTCACAATCTTTACCACACCGATCCCAACGTTCATTTCGATCGCGTTTGCATGATCACATTTCTTACATCTACAAATAATCCTGTGTTTGATATACTCGTTCTTCCATGTCCCAGGACATTGATCACAATCTGGAATGCAACTTTCAGTTATGAAATCTGGGATAGACAATTCTATTCAAGGATTCCCTTTTCTATAAGCCTTAGAA
>JAATVS010000155.1 GCA_014523695.1 Nitrososphaerales archaeon TH5895 | reverse complement strand
TGAAGCGACTTCGGGGAACATCTTTTCTCTTCTCATCTATCTTTGTGATTACATCATTTCGAAGGGAAATACTGATAGGATGGCATAACTTTGTCATTACGAATATCTGTTTTAATAATATTAATACAAGTTATCCCCACTGGTGGGTATTGAAGCCGTACAACTACATGATAGATAGGACCATTATAGAGATTCTACATGAAAAAGAAAGGATGAGTATGGGTGAACTAAGTAGGGTAGTGGCCAAGCGTCTAGGACTAAAACGGCCTGAAATAGAGAAGAAGATGTTCATTTCCCGCTTGAAGCAGATGACTAAAAAGCAGCCCGCCGCAATCCTATATCTGGGCCATAGCAGGTACGTTATCTATCCTGTTTTAGAAAAAGATTCCAGTCTCGGGATAGGAAATGAGTTTTATTACTCTTTGTCCAAGAATGCTAAAATTCTGCGCAGGCTCGGACTTGCTATACTTTGGGAGGACAAAGGTAACGAGGTGAAGTATCAACTATTGCTGCTTGTTTTTTTGCTTCACGACGCCCCTATTGAAAAAGTTAAAGTTAAATCACAGACTTTCAAGAGCGAAGAAGAGTTCAACAATTTCCTCATGAGAATACACATCTCAAGAAGGGAACTCAAGCGGGTAAACTTACAATATAACAATTTGGATGCCCCAGCAGACGGCATATGGCTCAGAGGTAGACTCAAACCCAAGCCAATAAACATACGATATAACAATGCGGATGCCTTATCAATCACCACGCTTTACGACCGATCGGATATCAAAATATTTAGGATAGACCCGATTGGTAATTTAGAAGAAGGTAATTTAGAAGAAGGATATTATACATATCGACTGCCAGGTACTTCCCTTAATGATATTCTAAATCATACACAGTATGTTGGCAGCATTCCATTTTCACATATTGAGTTAACGGAGGGATACATAGAAAAATATCTTGAATTACTACAACAAGAGGAATTAATACTACCAATCGTATCTAATTCCATAATACATCTAGGCGAAACCAGATACGAAGTTAATGACAAGATGCTACGAGATTTCCTACATCAATGCTGGCATATACACGAGTATTCAATCCTACGAATGAGGTCGACCTGGAGTCATAATCGGCCCCCTAATGAAGAAGAGGAGACATGGTATCGAATATTCTTTGGGCCTGAAATTTCCAAAAGTCACTTCGGGGAATTTCGATCTAACCGCAAGAAATTGAAGCCCCAACGGCCTAGGCATAAGGCACAACCACGACTACGACTTCAGATAGATGATATCTCTAAATATGATAAAGAGATCAAGAGGAAATTTAACAAATTGCTGAGGGATCACCCTGAGACTATAGAGAGATATTCATTCTTTTCTAATATGATAATGGAGTGGGTATACCCAACTTTCTTAAGGAACCTGATATTGAGAGACAAGATCTAAACATGCTTATTCTTCTCGGTGGCGGTGATGTGACTTATACACTCCGTGTTCAATTAACCTTCTTGCTATCTCTTGTTTTCCTTCGTCTGTATCTACAGTAGATGATATGATAGACAGCATTGTTTGCATTTGAGATTGCATTAAATTTACTTGATCGCTAAGAACCTTCATCTCCCCCTCTCGCTCTTGCATTTTTCCTTTCATAATGTATTCATTATCTTTGCTCTTCTGCTGTAGTTCTGCTACCTGCTTCTTTAGCGCCAGCCCCTCATTACTAATAGTGAGGACATCAACTGCTTTAAGGTAGTCAGCCAGTACTTCCTTCTCTTGCGGTCGGTAATAACTTGATGATACTCCAATATTATGACCCATCGTGATCTCTACATTGATTGGTCGCATTACCTGCTCTGCATGGGATTTAAAAAATTTACGGTACCCATGTGCTCCTTTCCACTCATGGCGTTTTTCACCCACCTGAAGAGGTTGACGAATGCCTTGTTCCCAGAGGGCTCTTTCCAGTATACGTTTGATACCACTACTCTTTAGTTTCTTTGGATGCGTCGCTAAACCCACCTTGGCTCCATAATTGATATTTGTAGTCTGCCAAATATCACGCATGAGCCAAGAGTTGCCGTCGATCGCCTCCCCATAGGATGCCCTGAAGTCCATCCAATCCTTCAAGGCATGATAAGCGGCCGGAGTAACAAATGAATAGTATTCTTCGAAATCCCCCGCATATACGGTCAACTTGGCCGCAAGCACTTGGCCGTTCTCATCTTCAATAGGCTTAACATCTTTCCATCTCAGATAATCCCAAGCCCCAATCCTGATCCCTGAAGAGATCATTGTATAGACTATGGGCTTGATTCTTCTGTCCGGGTACTCTACCAACTTCTGTATTTCCTCTTTAGTAGGTGCTCTGTCATTTGCTGCTTGTTTTCCCCTCGGCAATCCGCGACTAATCTTCTTCCAGTTTATTGACGCTGAAACATCATTCATCTCCAAAAACAACTTTGTTGCTTTGTAGTAGTTCGGAATGGTTGATTCAGATATATCACCTCTACTAACCCTAGCGAGTTGGAAACCAATGAAATCCATGAATCTGTCTTCAAACCATCTAGGATCTTGTCGCACTTTATCCAAGAACTGTAAAGCCTGTTCGTCCAAAATGCCACCGCTTGGATCTAGAAAGTCGAGAAAGACCTTGAGTCTCTGAGGATATTGTCTTCTAGTCTCTCGACTTTTCAATGCATACATGAAACGACTCATATGATTTCTACCTCCTACGTTCTCCTTGGTTATCGTTAGGGCTGATTCTTGCAACTTTTCCTTGCTTAGTATACCCATATGGGCCTAATTAAAGGGACAAGATTGATTTGGGCCCAGAGGGATTCGAACCCTCGACCAACTGCTCCGCAGGCAGCCATTCTATCCAAGCTGAACTATGAGCCCGACCATCTTATTGATGTTGAAAGCACCAAATATGAACTAACTCCAACTTTGCCTTAATTCCTTAATATTTATTATTACGCGTTAATATCTCATGATGCCAAATACTTACAAGATATCCAATGCAAAAGTATTAATTTTTAGTAGGGCAATATCTCGAATATATCATGCCTCTAACTCTAACAGAAGCCATCCGTGAACACGTCATCCTTTTTGATGGCGGTATGGGTACGGAGATTCAAAAACTTAATCCGCAACCCGACGATTTCCCGGGTAAGAATGACGGATTCAATGATGGACTTAATATCACTAAACCTGATTGGATAAAAAAAATTCATCGCGACTACCTCATGGCAGGTGCAGACTGTATCGAAACAAATTCTTTTGGTTCCAATCTCTTCAAGCTCAAAGAATACGGCTATGGAGATAAAGCTGTTGAAATTAACCAAAGAGCTGCCGAATTGGCAAGAGAGGTATGTAATGAATTTGAAGATCGATATCGCTATGTCATTGGGTCTATTGGTCCAACAGGATTTCTGCCTAGTTCAGAGGATCAGGACTTAGGAAAGGTTTCGCCCCAGCAAATTATTGAAGGGTTCATGCCACAATCCGAGGGTTTGCTCTTGGGTGGGGTTGACTCTCTTCTGATAGAAACTAGCCAAGATATTCTTGAAGTCAAGTTGGCGATTGAGGCTTGTCATATGGCAATGCAGAATGTCGGTAGAAAAGTCCCTCTCATTGGAAACGTTACTTTGGATAGGTACGGTAATATGCTTCTAGGAACTAATGTACAAGCAGCATATACGACAGTTTGTGACATGGGCATAGATATCTTTGGCCTCAATTGTTCCACTGGCCCTGAGGAAATGCTTTCAAGTATAAGATGGCTGGATGAGCAGCAGGGTCTGCCTATCCTCGTAGTCCCAAACGCCGGGATGCCACAAAATGTAGAGGGTAGGGCAGTATATAAGATGACTCCTGAAGACATGGCCTTGAAAATGCGGGAGTTTATTAAACAATTTAGTAGAATCAGGATTATTGGAGGCTGTTGCGGCACGACTCCTCTACATATCGGAAAACTAAGAAAGATGCTGAAGGAAGAAAGGTTCAATACTCCAGATGATTAAGCCAATTTGATATCCAAATTAAATTTGAATTCTTTATGAAAAATATCCTAGATTGAGGAATTTGTAAGAAATGTTAACAACACCGCGGGTTAGTTCAGCGCTAAAGGCAGTAGACATAGTACAAAATCCACCTCCATTAATCATAGGAGAAAGACTTAACACCCAAGGCTCTAAAAAAGCCAAGGAACTAGTTCTTAACAATGACTTTGACGGACTCCTTAAGTTGGCTAGAACTCAGGTTGAAGACGGAGCGCATTGCCTGGATGTGTGTGTAGCTACAACTGAACGCTCAGACGAACTAGAATTCATGACCGGGCTGGTAAAGAAGCTTAGCATAGAGATCGAGGCTCCCTTAGTGATAGATTCTACTGATCCGCTCGTTGTTGAATCCGCACTTCGACAAATACCTGGAAAACCTATAATAAACTCCATAAATCTGGAAGGAGATGGAAACCGATTTCATAAGCTAGCTCCACTTATGGAGAAATTTGGTGTGCCAGCAATTGCTATGTGTATCGGTCCACAAGGAATGGCAAAGACTGCGGAAGAGAAAGTTAAGACTGCCGAGCTCCTGTTTAATACAGGCAAGAAATATGATCTAAAGCCCTGGCAGTATCTATTTGATGTATTAACTTTCACTTTAGCTACAGGGGAGAGCGAATTCGTAAATTCAGCAAACGAAACGCTGGAAGGAATACGACTAGTGAAGAATAGATTTCCTGAATGCTTCACAACTTTAGGACTTAGCAATGTAAGCTTTGGTTTGGCTCCTAATGCAAGGAAGATCCTTAATTCGGTTTTCCTTTATCATGCATTACAATATGGTTTAGATGCCGTCATTATTAATGCGAAGGATGTAATACCTTATTCTTCTATTAGCTCGCACGAGAAAACGCTAGCGGAAGATCTGATATTTAATCGAAATAGCAATTCCCTAGGTGAATTTATTTCTTATTTCGAACAGTCATCGGATACAAATAAGTATAACAGATCCGCTAGCAGATTAGAAGTAGATCCCTCGTGGGACGCTAGCCGAAGGTGTTATTTTCGCATCGTAAATAGGTTAAAAGAGGGGATCGAAAATGATGTCGTTGCTGCTATCGCCGAAAGATGTGGCAACAATGATGCAGTACTGGAAGATAAGATAGATGAATTTGGCGTTTCTCGCAAGATCCTACACTGCTCTAGAAAGATTGCACATGAATCAGCCGTCAGAACCTTGAATGATGTTCTCCTTCCTGCCATGAAAGAAGTAGGTGATAAATTTGGTGCGGGTGAAATCATCCTGCCTTTCGTTCTCAAATCTGCAGAATGCATGAAAGCAGCCGTTGCTGAATTAGAGAAGTATCTGATTAAGGAGGAAGGGGTTACCAAGGGCAAATTGGTACTCTGCACTGTATATGGCGATGTTCATGACATTGGAAAAAATCTGGTAAAGACTATCGTAACCAATAATGGGTATACTGTATATGATCTTGGCAAACAGGTTGGGCTTCAAACGATAGTAGACAAAATAAATGAAGTGAAACCTGACGCCGTAGGATTATCTGCATTGTTAGTCTCAACTTCGAAGCAGATGCAATATTTTGTTGAATATGCGAGAACTAATAATATTAAAATTCCTATTCTCTGCGGAGGTGCCGCAATAAATAGCAATTACATAAACCGAATAGCAAAGGATGGAGGAGTTTATGATACCGGGGTTTTCTACTGTAAGACTGCGTTCGATGGATTAAAGATAATGAATAGTATAACATCGGATCAAAGAGATTCGTTCTTGTCAGACTGGAACTACAAATTGAGTAAATGGAAAGACAATATATCATATACTAAGAAGGCTGAAGTGATACCACACAGTAAGATAGTTCCAGTCATGCCTCCAGAACCACCTCACATTAACAGGATTATCAGAATCGATCAGAAAGACATCAATCTTTATGAAGTATGGAAGTATCTAAATAAAAAGTCTCTATTTGTATTGTCGTGGGGAATGAGGGGCAAAGCCATCAACAAGGCGGAGTCAGATCCTGAAGCCCTGCTAACAGAATGGCAAGATAGGGTTGTGAAGCAGAAACTGTTTACATGTAGTGTAGTTTACGGATATTTCAAATGCCACAACAGAAACAACTTGCTTCAGGTAGAGATTCCCAATGGTGCTGGAGAGGTAGGATTCGATTTTCCTAGATCTTCATTAGAGAAACATTTGTGCATTACAGACTACTTTGGTGACAATGACATAGTTGCACTTCAGATCGCCACTGTAGGGAATAGAGCAAGCTCAATTATTGAGGAATGGAACCAGCAAAGTAGATACACTGACGCTTACTATCTACACGGTCTTGCTGTCGAAACAGCTGAAGCGTTGGCAGAATGGGTTAATCATAGAATTAGGTCGGAATTGAATATCATTCCACCAAGGGGACTAAGGTATAGCTGGGGATATCCAAGCTGTCCTGATGTTGCGCAACATCACTTAGTTTGGAAACTTCTGGATCCCTCTAAATCTGGAATATTCCTTACGGAAGCCGGACAGATAATTCCTGACCAGTCAACAGCGGCAATTGTAGTTCACCATCCTGAGGCTGAGTACTTCGTCATCTAAGGCGAGATAATTTGTTAGTGAGTAGCTATTCTTTCATATCGGGCCTCAGAATCCCAAGATATCTGTTTGTATATATAATATAAGATTGCAAACTCTAGTGGTCATTGCCAATAAATGATTTCGCGCTTGCATGCGCTATCGACAATTCCCCTGCATATTTTACGTATGAGGGAACCACAATGATAGTTATCACATCTCAAGAAGCATGTAGGAGAGGCTCAAGCGATTTCGAAGAGATAGAGCCTTACATGGATTCGCTAATTGCCCATGAATCAATTCATGTAGTAATTGGTAGGATTGAGGGGTCAGAAATATCTGATTCCCTTGACGATATAGAAGTTATAGTTGAAAGAAACGGGCAAAAGTTTCAAGTTACCATAAATAATATCTTGTTCGCCACAGATTTTTCAGGTATTGTTATGCCATAGGATAGCCTATATTTTGGCTTGCTATCAGTTCAACAATTCATTTGACATCTACTTCCTTTTAGTAATAGGGATTAAATTCCTGTCATTACCACAGACCCATGATACACAAAGTAGCGATTACACATAATCAGTAATCTTTCTGTTGATGCTTTCTCGTACAATTTTTTTTATCTGCTCTTTTTCATGAGCATATGAATGTCTCTTGAGTCCAGATAGGAATTCTATTTCATCTTTTAGAAGGTCGATCCTTTCTTCAAATATTTGGTTGAAAAGCATTTTTTGATAGATCCTTTGAGCCATACTGATGTGGGAATAAACGGCAGTAAGATTATCCATCAAACCGTTATCCCTAAGTATTTTTGCAAACGCGGATTTTTGAGGTCTAACCAACGACTCGCCAATAATACGTTTGTCCGATGAAATAACTATAAACTTGTTATCAATTGAATATCCAATTATGGAGGCAGGCAATAGTCTGAATAATCCGTATTTTTGAATTCTTGCAGTGTGTCTCTTGTCAAAGACTACTACGGATCGCCCGAACGCCAATATTGCATTGATTACCTGCCTAGGAAGTCTTTCATCAAGTGAATCATTGTCAGATTTAAATTCTACAGGAATAAGGTCGATCGAATCAGCTCTGCAATTCTCTTCCATAGCGAAAGCAATTAGTTCTGAAGTACGCATCATTAGATTCTGGTATCTATCATACGCTTCTATTGAGTCAACCTTTATCCTTGTTGACAAACCTCTTTGCAAGCTGATGACACCTATAACCAGATCAAAATATCTAAAGTATCCTTCTTTCTTTATTCTTATTATCTTCTCTGCTTTCTGAAAGGAGGGTATGTCAATTAATTCGCTTATCCCCTGTATTTCACCTGAAAGAAGTGATTCAATAAAGAGTTTTTGGAGATCTTGTTCTTTCATTTCTACTCTAAAAACAGGAAGCTTTCCTCAAGTACAGTTCGGGTGGTTTGCCAATGCTTCATGAAAACGTTACGAATGACGACAAGCATTCTTCATGCGTAAAACAAAATTGTGAAGGTCATTCAACATGTTTGGATTATTCTCTGATGTTTTTATAATATTGATGAGTGAGCTCCCTATAATTACTGCGTCTGCGCCAGCACCAACCATCATCGAGACCTGATCCGGATTTTGTACTCCAAAGCCTACAGCAACCGGAAGGAATGGATTTGAAATTTTTCGTAGTTTAACTATCCTTTTTATAGAACGATCATAAAGCGTACTTCTGACACCCGTGACACCATAAACTGAAACAGCGTACAGGAAGCCGGTTGAAGCGTTCATAATTCTACGCGCGCGGTTATCTTTTGTATTTGGAGAAACGATGAAAACTGATGCTAACCCCAGCTCCCGAGAGATCTTGACGTATTCCTCTGACTCCTCTATTGACATGTCAGGTAAAATGAAACCATCAATACCTGAAGCTCTGGCTTTATACATAAAGTCCTCAAATCCTGTGCGATATAAAATATTGCTGTAAGTCATAAAGATGAGTGGTAAGTCAGGAAATATCTTTCTGGTAGCTCCAGCCAATTCAAAACATTGTTGAGGCCTAACTCCGTGAGTTAAGGCGTGATGCGAGGCTTGTTGGATCAGGGGGCCGTCAGCTATAGGATCGGAAAAAGGGATTCCTATTTCGATCATGTCTGCTCCCGCACTAACCAATGTTTCAATAACAGCTTCACTCATTTTTAAATCAGGGAAGCCTGCCACCATATAACAGATCAAAGCTGCCTGCTTTCTTTCCTTTAAGTTACTAAACTTCCTGCCAATTCGATCGTCCATATTTTTGATTGCAATCATCCTGATTTGATTCCATATCGTGAAAAATCTTTACGTTCCAAAAGAATATTGATATCTTTGTCGCCCCGGCCGGACAGAGTAACGACAATATTCTTATTTCGCCCTATTTTTTTAGCAAGCTTCATGGCATAGGCCAAAGCATGAGATGATTCCAGAGCTGGAATGATCCCTTCATATTTGCACAGGGCCATGAAGGCATTGATTGCATCACGATCCGTGCAACTAACATACACGGCTTTCCGAGCATCCTTTAGATACGCATGTTCAGGTCCGACTCCCGGGTAGTCGAGGCCCGCGGAAATACTATGTGTATTGATTATCTGACCAAACTTATCCTGTAGAAGGTAACTCCTCATACCGTGTAAAACCCCAACTGTTCCGGCATTTAGACTTGCGGAGTGCTTTAAAGTGCTTATTCCTTTTCCCCCTGCTTCGACTCCATAGAGTGCAACCTCTTCTCTATTAAGGAAAGGGTAGAAGCTTCCGATAGCGTTGCTGCCCCCTCCAACACAAGCAACTACTGCGTCTGGAAGTCGTCCAAATTTTTCTTTTGCCTGATTCCTAATCTCACTTCCTATCACACTCTGGAAATCTCGCACAATTGTCGGATAGGGATGTGGCCCAACTGCAGACCCTATCAAATAATATGTATCCTCCACATTCGCTATCCAATCCCTCAAGGCTTCATTGATCGCATCTTTCAAGGTTTGGCTTCCAGAACTAACTTCATGAACTGTAGCGCCAAGGAGCTCCATTCTTAGTACATTCTGACTTTGCCGCCGAGTGTCCTTGAGACCCATGTAAACTTCTGCGTTCAGATTGAGTGCTGCACAGGCAATTGACGTGGCTACTCCATGTTGTCCCGCACCTGTTTCTGCAATGATCCTTTGTTTTCCCATCTGTTTAGCCAATAGTCCTTGACCTAAGGTATTGTTAATTTTATGAGCACCTCCGTGTAGCAAATCCTCTCTCTTTAGATAGATTCTGGCCCCACCTATGTAGCGAGTAAGATTTTGCGCATAGTAAAGAGGTGTTGGCCTACCTGCGTACTCAGTTAGATAATAGCGTAGTTGACTTTTAAATTGAGGATCTTTCTTAGATTTAGCATACGCCCGTTCTAGTTCCTCAATTGGTGGAACTAGGGTTTCAGGTATATACCGCCCTCCGTATATTCCGAATCTTCCCTCATTATGATAATCTTTAGGCATCTTATGATGATGCTCTAGAATTGAATTATCATGCTATTAAGACGTTATCTTCAAGTAGACTTCACGACTAGGAATGTTTTCCACTAGATTGATACGTGGACTCTAGGGGGGACTCAATTTACTGCCTCAATACCCAAATTCAGACGCACAAGTTAGATTCGACGGTTCTATCAACGAACAGGATGTTAAGCTCGCCATATTACCAATAGAGAGGTATCTTTCAGTTGCTCTAAGGTTAGTAAATGAGCAGAAGTTTCGGTTGGTCTAATATCATAATTAGCGTGTGGCAAGTTTGTTTTCTCTTGCAATAGTTAAAGTCAATGCCTGCTATAAAATGAAATAGTTGGACCTTCTGAATTAAAAAACTGTCTAAACCTAGCTTTTGTGATCGCTTATATACCTCAATGTGATATATTTTATTATCGCTACAATTTGAGTAGTACAGCTAGTGGATTTATCAAGAGTATTGAATCAGGATCAAAACATCTTTTGATCAAGAGGTTCACCTTTAGATATCCAGAGGAGAAATTGAAATTTGTTGGTGATGGATATCAGTTTGATCCAAAGCGTGGT
>JAATVS010000154.1 GCA_014523695.1 Nitrososphaerales archaeon TH5895 | reverse complement strand
TTAGTCCATGGTTTATGGGCTGATGGATCTTCATGGAGTAAAGTAATTCCTATTCTAAAGAATGCAGGACATAAGGTTATCGCAGTGCAACTTCCTCTCCATTCTCTGGCAGATGATGTGGAAACAGTAAAGCGTGCAATTGAGCTAGCTGGCGGACCAACAATACTTGTGGGACACTCATTCGGTGGATTCATAATCACGAATGCCGCATATAATAATCAAAACGTAACAGGGCTTGTCTACGTTTCAGCCTTTGCTCCTGATGAGGGTGAATCTACCGCGAATTTCGTCGATGTTTCAACATTACCTCCAGGATTATTGGTTCCCGATAGCGGAGGATTTTTGTACCTAAACCCAGAAATGTTCCACGAAGCGTTTATTCAGGATGCAAATGCGACTGAAGCTGAAACTTTGGCCGTTGTACAAAAGCCAGCTCATCAATCATTTGCTACTGAACCCTCTGGCCCTCCTGCTTGGAAGCAACTTCCAACGTGGTTTGAGGTGTCTGAGGGCGACCGCATTATCCCTCCTGATGTACAACGTAATTTCGCAAAACGAATGAATGCTACTACTATAACCCTTAACTCTAGCCATGCGTCACTTGTAACACACCCAGATGAGATCGCCGAATTAATCCTAAATGCGACGAAAGGAGTGACAAAGTAGTATTAGCACAATCATTACCAAGGATGGGACTGAAATCTACTATAAGGACTGGGGTAAAGGTCCTGTCGTAACCTTTTCGCACGGCTGGCCCCTTAGCGCAGACGCTTGGGACGGCCAAATGCTGTTCCTTGTGCAAAATGGCTTTCGCGTAGTTGCTCATGACCGTCGCGGTCATGGCCGGTCAAGTCAGGCTTCTTCGCGGAACGACATGGATGGCTATGCCGACGACCTTGCAGCCGTGATCGAAGAGCTTGAGCTCAATGATGTCGCGCTTGTGGGTCACTCCACTGGCGGAGGTGAAGTCGCCCGCTATATCGGTCGCCATGGAACAAAGCGAGTTGCCAAGGCTGTCCTGATCGCGGCTGTGCCACCAATCATGGTCAAGTCCCCTACCAATCTGGAGGGTCTACCGATAAAGGTGTTTGATGACATGCGTTCAAGTCTTACCAAGGATCGCTCGCAATTCTACAAGGATCTTGCAATGGCGTTCTATGGTGCCAACAGGGAAGGTGCCAAGGTCTCCAAGGGAATCCTGGATCAGTTCTGGCTTTGGAGCATGCAGGCCGGTCTCAAGAATGCCTATGAAAGCATCAAGGCCTTCTCCGAGACTGATTTCACCGAAGATCTCAAGAAGTTCGATGTCCCAACCTTAGTTATGCATGGCGAGGACGACCAGATTGTTCCCGTCAAAGATGCCGCTAAGAAATCAGCCAGGCTCATCAAGGGCGCGAAGGAAATCTACTATCCTGGTGCGCCTCATGGCCTCACGGCCACACTTCAGGATCAGGTCAACGCTGACCTGTTGTCCTTCCTGAAGTCCTAGATGTCTTGTTCCTTAGTATGTGGCTTTAGCGCTTGTATGGAAAGCTATAACGACATTAATTCTAGAATATCAAAAACTTAAGATAGGCGGCTTAATTAGATATAATAAAGTAGTATGATTTAGTAATACTATTTTAATCCTTAAAAGCAACCATACATTCCTAGAGTAGCAGTTATGAGTCCAAGCGACATAAGATATGAAAGCGTTTATGTGTACCGTAATTTCATTTCTAATTATTCTAGGCATACGTTTGAGAAACTCTAATCAACAAAAGTAGTAACCTAGATCTGTCTACTCTATTCTATTCTTCTTCTTCCCTACCTATAGTTCCAAATGGATTGGCTGTAATATTAAGAGAGTAACACGATTCATTCGTGGATATCGCTAACGATTTGCGCTAGTTACTAGCGCATAGCAGTTTATTATACCAATATCAGGGTAACAAAATGGTTTATTAGACAAGCGCAACATTCTCATCATTTTTATCAACTAACTCAGATTGTATCGTAGCCAACAATCTCATTATTTCCTGGTAGTGATCCCTCAACAGCAGACTCCTTGTCTTGCCGTGCAACTCAGGGAATGCGTTTTGGGATTCCCTTATTCTAAAGAGTACAGAATTAATCTTGTTTACATAGAGAACACGGCTTAGTCTGAGCAAATAATACTCTGCTTTTAGCAGTATAGCCTTGTCATTCTGTGAAATATCAGTGCGTGTAGCACACGTCGAGAGTACTCTCTTTTGCTCCTCTATAT
>JAATVS010000153.1 GCA_014523695.1 Nitrososphaerales archaeon TH5895 | reverse complement strand
TAAGCCAAGCTTATCTCTTATTCTTTCCAGAATACTGAAGGCATGTCGAAGATTCCTATCAGCAGGGGAATATGCTTGTGTCCTAAAATCCCAAGCTCTTAATCTATCCATAGTAGATCGGACTACTGCGTCTAACCCTTTTCCACTCGCATCTTTGTCGGCTCGACCTATCACGGTGGCCAATCCCATATCGTGTCTGGCCAACGACGTTGGCATTCCAGTCCTGCTCCTGTGGTTGGCTTCCTCTACACTAAAGGCTCTCCATTCGGCCCTGTTTTCCTCGACATTCTCTAATATGACAGTACCACAATTACCACAAATAATTTCGCCAGAATCAGGATCTGCAATATTTTGATTGCTTCGACTGCATCCGGGACAATTTATTGCACTTTTCATTATCTTATATAAAAACAGCTATACCATCTGCATTCAATTATTTAAACCTAACCAAATGAGCTCAAATTTCGGAAAAATTTTAAACTTGGCCTACTTTCACCCATAATAATTTCAAATACTCTTACAACATACTATGAATAAGATGTTAGGGGGCAGAGATGTTAGAAAGCTAATAGTAGCCTACATGAATGATAGACGTAAAAAGTTAAAAAGAATTAATGAGGATCCGACTAGAATTTATGCATATGAAGCATCACAATGCACAAGGCTTTCATACTATGAACGTGTTGACCCAATTACCTCAAATTCAACAGAATTGTTCCAATTTCTCTTGACGTACGGATTCAGACACTCGTTCGAAAATATAGAATCGGAGTACAAGGTAGATAATCTGACTCTCGTACTTGCAGCGGATACCATTCTAGAAAAGGAGCTTGTCGTCAGGATGCATATAACAGATTCCTTTCCAGATTCTCCCAAACCACAAGATCTATTGTACCTCAATGCTTGCCTCTATTCATTTGATAAGGCGGAGGGAATTTTAATATACGTACTAGGAGATGGCAGAACGTCAGAATTCCTAGTAGCGAAAAGTGCGAAAATGTTCGAGGAATTGATAAGAAGAGCAAGGGTTCTTAGTACGTTGCTTAAGGAAAGACGGGTACCTATTATTGAGCCTTCTGAATCATGTATGACTTGCAAGTATTATGGGAGATGTTATATGATAGAAAGAAAGGAAACCAGCTTCTCTATAGAAAGCCTGTTTGGCAAATCAAAAGATGAATCTGCTTAATCAGGGAAAAGTTAAGGTAAAGGATCGGTCTCCTCCGCTGGCTTGTAGCGTTGATGTCTGACTAAAGGAATATGTCCCATTCACTTGATAAGAGTCTATCTGGTTCATACTCAAGCGATTCCAGAGGTCTGAATTTTCGCTGTTCCGAGCCAGTAGATCAGTATCTTTTAGAGTCACATTCCCAGAGCCAATTACCGGAAAGACATTGTCCTGAGACTCAAGAAAACCTTCCAACCTCTCACCTATTTCGCCCGATGCGACTTCGCTGTTGTTAATTAGGACTTTGTATTGAATTGACTCAAGGATAATAGTTCCCCGATTGGGATTATAAGCGTCAAAAGCAATTTGCAAATTGGAATGTGAACTGTCGGTTGGTTCAACCGTAATATTCTTGATTGAAATGACAATAGGGTTGTCGTTTCGATCCTCTGATTGTATTTCCGAGGATGCAGAACTTTGGACGGCCGGGCCAGGATCCTGTCGATCAGCGCCCTCATTGTAGTAAGCAAATCCCCAATAAGTAATCCCAACAACGACTGCTATTGCAACGGCTGAAGAAATGTAAATGGTCTTTCTCTTGGTCATCTGATGAGATCACTTCTATGTTCTCATATGAATTCTTTTTCAATCTCGAATTAAAGTTAATCTGAGGAGGGAATTTGCAGAATTATTGTCTCAACCATGCATTATCAACCCAATGGCAAAGACCTATCTTGCATTCTGTCGCATGGAATTTGTCTGTAATGTTGTTGCTGTTGACAAAGACAATCCACGACGGCTCAGTTACGCAAAATTGGGCACAATCACGCAGCCAATTTTTTGCCAACAACACTAAAATACTAAAGGCTGTAGAAGAAATCTAAATGCCTACGGCGTACATATTGGTAAATTGTACATTAGGATCAGAAGAAAGGATTATTAGTGAAATATCTAACTTGCCCGATGTGAAGGAAGTGAGAGGAACATATGGTGTTCATGATGTTTTCGTGAAAGTAAAATCGGACAATACGGAGGCTATGAATCACACTATAACTAACAAGATTAGAAAAATTCCAGGAATAACGTCCACTGTAACTTTAGTAGTCATAGAAGAGCAAGGCGGCAAAGAAAGTCATTAGCTACTCATTTTGATGTAGCTCCTTACTCCTGTCCTCTTTCTTAATCTTCTTGATCATGTAGATAATTAAAGAGGTGCTGATTAACATTACAATCCAACCTGTTATCCCCACGATGAGATAAATGTCGTATATGGGGATGATGAATGAAATACCTGCGAGTGCTGCCCCTGCCCACCAGACGATAATCAAAGTTTGTAGGTTTGATTTTGCCATATCTTATTTACCTAACCGCGTAGGTCTTCGTCAAACCCCTTCAGGTGTCTTAAAATTTTACCACATTTTGAACACTGATCGTATTCACGAAAGTCAAAGTCATTATACTTCCGAAATGAAAATGATTCCATATGGTTACAAAAAAGCCTTCTTATCAGCTGATGGAGCATCTAATACTTTAATATGTTCGGTATTTTTTACCATTTCGTTTTGACAGGGATTTTCCCAACCTATGATGCCGTCGGTGAGATTTGAGCTCACGACAGCTCGGTCTTCAGCTTCACCCCACATTGATTGGTCGAGTGCTCTCCCGGGCTGAGCTACGACGGCATGTTACACTGCTTTTGGATGAATCATATATATTCCTATCATGTTCTCCGCGTAGTTCAGAT
>JAATVS010000152.1 GCA_014523695.1 Nitrososphaerales archaeon TH5895 | reverse complement strand
GGGAGTATGCGAGTAATCCTATAACGCAGAACAAGCTTCCCGTATATCCTGCGTCCTTCGTAGATCCTAAAGATGGCAGTGGTTTGGTTATGTCAGTCCCAGCTCACGCTCCTTACGATTTTCAAGCACTACTAGATTTCACAAATGGTAATACCTCTAAGGAATTGCATGATTACAACGTAGTCAAGCCAATAACAATTATCGAATCTGAAGGTTACGAAGGTGACAATATTGTTCCATCTCGGATCATAATTGAAAGGTTAGGTGTAAAGGATCAACACGATCCGCTTTTGGAGAAAGCTACAACAGAGTTATATTCTCATGAATTCTACAAGGGAAGGCTGAAAGAAAATACTGGAAAGTATGTTGGAATGACGGTGGCAGAAGCAAAGGACCTTATTAGATCTGAACTGTTGCAGAACGGAATTGGAGAAATCCTTTACGAATTTGTCAAAAAACCAGTCAAGTGTAGGTGTGGCGAAGAATGCGTAGTAAAGGTACTAAGTGATCAATGGTTTCTTAATTACAATGATGTCCAATGGAAAGACCTAGCTCACGAGTGCATTACTAGAATGGATATCGTTCCCGATGAAATAAGATCTGAATTTAATTATGTAGTAGACTGGCTGAAGGAGAGAGCCTGCGCGAGGAAGTCTGGCCTTGGGACGCGATTGCCTTGGGACCAAGATTGGATTATTGAAAGCCTATCTGATTCGGCCATATACACTGCATACTACATTATTTCAAGACATATTCATTTTAACGATGATAACTATGTTACTGCGCAAAATTTATCCGAGTCCTTTTTCAATTATGTATTATTAGGAGAAGGTTCTCTCAAAGAAGTTTCCGAAGAGACCAAACTTTCTGAGGAACTTATATTAAATATGAGAACAGAATTTATGTACTTTTATCCCGTTGACACAAGACATTCTGGAAGGGACTTGGTCCCTAATCATCTTACCTTCTTTGTCTTTAATCATGTAGCTATATTCGATAGAGCCTATTGGCCTAGGCAAATTGTAGTCAATGGTTCGGTGCTTATGGATGGTAAGAAAATGTCTAAATCATTCGGAAATATTATTCCCCTGCGACAAGCCGTAAGAGATCATAGTGCGGACTCAATTCGAGTTGCTTTGTTGAGCTCAGCTGAACTTCTTCAAGATACAGATTTCTCATTCGAGGCTCTTCGAGGGATTAGATCTCGGTTGGATGATATTTACCAAATGGGGATACACCTTTCCAACTCTAATAATAATATCCAGGCGTCACTAGAACAGCTATATCATGGCCAGAGCGTTACTGAGTCTGAGGATAAGTGGTTATTGAGTATGATACAGAGAAGGATTGGAGACGCTACGGAATTGATGGATCGGCTAAGAGTGAGAGAGGTGCTTCATACCATATTGTACTCGATGGAGCAAGATTTACAATGGTACAACAAACGGGTCAGATCTAAGGGCAGAACTGAGTTATTAGTGAATACGATACTGTCAATGTTTCTTGAGACGAGAATCAAATTGCTCGCACCTTTTGCCCCTTTTTTGGCTAGTGAGGTTTGGAATAGCATCCTCAAAGAGACTACTGAAATTAGAGCGAACTTGGATTGGCCGAGCGTAAGTGAAGAAAACATTAATTCCGCCGCTGAAGAATCTGAAGACTTGATCAAGAATCTGATACAAGACATACAAAATATTCTCAAGGTTACGAGAATGAAACCTTCTCGTGTTAATATATACACATCGGCAAAATGGAAGTGGAAAGTATACCAAAGAATACTTGAACTAATTATTGTGAATCGAAATTCGAGCCTGAGTGATGTTATGAAAGCACTAGGCGATGATTCTGAAATATCTCGAGCTAGGTCAGATGTAAAGTTAATAAAGAAAATTATGGAGGATGTTCTTTCCATTCCAGCAGAACGGCGTTCGTTAAAGTTGAATATTAAATTTTTAAGCGAACTACTAGCAATTGAAGATGCTGCCCCGTTGATTTCTTCTGAATTGGGCAATGTGAATATTGAAATTTCTGTGTTTAGTGAAGATGAGGAGAATATAAAGAAAAACGATCCACAATCTAGAGCTAGATTATCTCGTCCCTTTAAGCCTGCCCTATACCTAAGCTAATGCCTTGTGAGCCCTTAATTTCTCGTCTTCCTGGGAGCAATAACAGAAGAAGCGAAATACAACACAAAACCAGCTATTACAAAAATTAAGCCGTACAGTGAAATGGCACCACGATCATAATAGGTCCCTAATCCGACTACAATTGCTCCAACAACAAGTAACGCTATACCAAGTCTTGTGAATGGAGACATTCGAAGTTTCTTATGTTCAGGCAATTTGTATAGTTCGATTTATTCCATTATGCATCGGAGACTGACACTTTGAAAAACTTGTCCTAAATCTGACAAAACAACAATTACTGTAGTTGTGTTTCATGTTCTCTAGCGTCGATTTAAACGACTAACTGAATTTCGAGCTCTGAATAATTTCATAGTAAAACCAATTGAGCCCTTCGCAATTTGCGTGTTGCCACGATCCTTACGCGAACCTAATCCAATTATAGTTGTATAGTGAGCTTGAGTGTGCTTTCTAGCTAAAATTCCTCTTCCCAATCTTACTCCATCTCAACAGCTCTTTGAGTAGCGGTTTATTTATCTGTTCACTTGCAATTAGTATACACGACGTTCTTTTCACATTTTCTAGGATAAATGCAATTTAGATAACATTTGTCATTCAATTTATGCGCAATGTTAATCATTATCAACCTTGCTAGTACTTTTTGGTCGATCAGATCTCACAGTGGCGCAGTGCTTCATATTCGAAAGGGTTGTATTGTAATGGATTTTGTTAGAACTACCAGGGTAGTTAGAATAGTGAGGATGTCCCAATCTAAGTCGATTGTGTCATTGGATCATTTAGTGACATATTTCATATTGCGGTAGAACAACCTACTTGATCCTGAGAATTGGTCACCCTCCCCGCTAGAAAACGATATTATATGGCCGACTCCCCAATAGGAAATATCTTCAAGCGGATTCAAACCTGCGCTGTGATTATTCCTTGATTCCGAAACCTTCGAAGAATTATTTTCTGTTATCAGAAGTAACGTGATTCAAAATAAGGAGGAGTGAGTAAACTTCTAGGGTGCATGTCCACTCCGCCTGATCATAGATTTGGCTATTGCATTAAAGGCATTGGAACTGAACGCTTGCAATACTTGGGCCAACTTCAAGAGTCGAGTGGACTGTAGGTGGATATCTCACAAATCACAGCCTATCTGTACAGGATGCTTAGGAAATTTCTCTGACGAGACAGGCACCTATCAGACCAGCCCCGCTGATATATAAAAAGCAGAAAAGAACGACTGAAATGATGAGATCCCTACAGAAAAAGCTCTATTCATATTCCCTTAATGTGCCCAATTCGTTCCAATCATATCCAGTGGCCGAAACTAATCATTTATCGAATACAGAACACAGAGATAGGCTGTACATCAAAGGATGAGAAAATGTGCTGTGGAAGATGATAATTGTAGTGGATTGTTGGATGGATAGCTGTAAATTAACAGAAATGGCTGCAGCCAAAGAATCAGGACAAACTCTAGGTATACCCCAGATGGCGATTGCTCCTTATACATATCATCAGATTGCCCAAGATACTTCCAAGATAATCTATTCTCTTGAAACTAAAAATTTATTATTTGATACCATTCATTGTAGATAACTTATCGGATTATTGATACACTACAAGTTTGCAAAACTGTATAAGGAGTTACTGATAAGCAGAGTTAGTATGCACAGCAAAGATACTCGAAGTTTAAATCTCGATTTAAAGATACTTGAGGCTTATAGTAGG
>JAATVS010000151.1 GCA_014523695.1 Nitrososphaerales archaeon TH5895 | reverse complement strand
GCTGCACTTTTACTTTATTCAGAGTTTATGCGGACGCCTTCGGTCAAGCGTGGCAATGTTCAGAAGTCCGAACACATGCCTGCATGGATCAGACAGGGAGGAAACTTTTGATGGAATTTAAGATAGCGCATCTGGAACAGCCCGTGAACGCTGAGCTACTTGGCACGCTGGGAGACTCTGAGGCCATGGTCAAGATAAATCAGATAGATTATCGCCTCAAAGTCCTAAGGTTCTCTACAAATATTCTTGAATTTATGATAAATAATTCATACCACTACGCGAAGATCCTGAACTCTAGTACCTCTGAGGTGAAGCTGCTAATCGATGGGACTGAAATGAAAATAACCAAGCATTCCAAGCTGTCAGAAATTTTGAAAGAGTCATTGTCAAAGATCTCATCGGAGACTGCAATAAACAATTTGACAAGTCAAATTCCCGGAAGAGTTGTTAGCGTATTAGGGAAACAAGGTGACACTGTAAACAAAGGAGACTCCATAGTGGTCTTAGAATCCATGAAAATGCAAGTTGCAGTAAAGTCACATAAAGATGGTAAGATAAAGGAAATAAAAGTCAAGCAGGGGAATGCTGTGTCCAGGAATGACGTAATTGCTATTATAGAGTAGTAAACATAAGAAGGCAACTTTCATTTATTTTCATTTTCGCATTCATCACTAGGGCGCAACCCCCCCCATTTAACAAATTATAACTCCTTATGGAGTGGAATTGCCTAACTATTCTCCAATGAAGATCTTATCTCTTCGTAATTCGGCTCTACCAATGGATTGTCAGATACCCACCTATACTTGACTATACCATTTTCATCAAGTACGAATACTGAACGCTTAGCTGCATCATAGCCTTCTAGCGGACCCAAGTTGGCCATTACTATGCCATATTTGTTTATGACCTCGCGCTTGTAATCGCTAAGAATGGGAAAATTAAGGTGCCGGTTCTCCGTAAAAATCTTGTTAGCAAATGGTCCATCAACTGAGATGCCAACAACCTGGGCTCCCAAGGATTTTAACGCAGCTAGCGAGTCTCTCAGAGCACACATCTCAGTAGTACATACAGGTGATTCTGCAGCAGGAAAAAAAGCAATAACAAGCTTCTTGCCCTTAAATTCCTCAAGGCTTCGACTTTTCATCTCAATATCCGGCAGCTGAAAACTAGGCGCTTGTTGTCCTATTTTAGGAACTGAAATTGTTGACGTTGAAGGCATGGATAAAACTACACTTTGGGACAATAAATTAATTTCGGAAAATCAGTTATTTGCAAAGCCGGAATGTCTGCGTAACTCTCTAATTATCTCTTCTAGCGCTAAAACTACCTTTTCGACCTCAAATTTTGTGTTTTGATGTCCAAGTGTTAGACGCAGAGAACCTTCAATTTCCAGTAGAGATAGCCCCATTGCTTGGAGTACATGGGAAGGTTTAGCCTTGTTGGATGAGCATGCAGCCCCAGTAGACGCCGCAACCCCATACTCATTCAGTTTGACTATTATGTCTTCGCCCTTAACCCCTGGAAAGCTAAAGTGGGCGTTGTTGGGAAGTCTTTGATTCAATGAACCATTGACATAGGATCGAGGTATCGTCGATAATACTTGATCAATGAGACGATCCCTGAGATTCTTGACATTTCTGTAATTTTCTATTAAGTTCATTGCAGCGATCCTGCAGGCCTCGCCAAAGCCTACGATACCATGTACGTTTTCAGTACCTGATCTTAAGGCCTTTTCTTGACCTCCCCCGTCGATCAGAGCTCTTAGTTGATCCTTGTCGCGAGAATATATGGCTCCAACTCCTTTTGGTCCGTATATCTTGTGGGAGGATAGAGATAGCAAATCTATATCAAGGTGCCTTACATCGATTGGAATTTTCCCCAGAGCTTGGACAACATCACAATGGAAAAGGGCGTCGGAATTTTCATGCGTAATTTTTGCTAGCTCTTTTATTGGCTGAATGGTTCCCACTTCATTATTTGCTAACATGATGCTTACGAGGATTATCTTTTCTTTTCTTAGGATTCCAAGTAAGGATTCCGGCTTAACGATTCCTTCCTTGTTTACTTCGACAAATTTAACATTGAATCCCAGAGCCTTTAAAGTATTGATAGGTTGAAGTACTGAGTCATGTTCTATGCTACTTGAAATAAGGACAACACTCTTGCTATCACCGTTGATACTTGTTCTGGATACACAGCCCTTAATGGCTAGGTTATTTGCTTCTGTTCCACCAGAGGTGAACGTTATTTTACTAGGACTGCTTCCTATGAGGCAAGCTACATGTGTCCGGGCTTCCTCTATTGCTCTTAAACTTTTAAAGCCAAATGAATGTTGTGAGGATGGGTTTCCATAATAATTTCCAAGATAAGGAACCATTTCTTGGATCACCTCAGAAAGAACAGGAGTAGTCGCAGCATTATCGAAGTAGATCAAGTCACGTTGACTATTATCTGCATTCATCACTACTATTCCCCTATTTCACAACAACTAGACTTCCCTGTCTGTATCCTTTCATGTCGACCGACACGTATCTGAAACCAAGTTCTTTGATCATCTGGTTAGCTTCTCCCAACTTTCTAATGTCAAACAATCTATGAAGTTCATCAATTCCTACTTCAATCCGGGCAAGCTCACCATGATCTCTAACTCTGACTTGTGCTACGCCGAAGATCGTCTTTACTATGGATTCGGCCTTTTCAATCCTAGAAATCAATGAACGCGTTATTTCCCTTCCGTGCGGGATTCTGGAAGCTAAGCAGGAATTTGCGGGTTTACCGGAGACGGATAGGTTGACGTATTCAGCGATTTTTCGAATATCCGACTTATCTAGGCCGACTTCCAGCAGAGGATGTCGTACGCCTGCCTCCTGCAAGGCTAGGATTCCGGGTCTATGATCTCCTAGATCATCCACATGTGTCCCATCGACAATAGTTTTGGCCCCATTTTCCTTTCCTTTGGCAACCAAATGGAGCGCCAAATCTTTTCGACAGTGATAACATCGAGCATTGTCGTTTCTTGTGAAATTTTGATTCGAGAGCACATCGTACTCAACTATTTCATGCCTAATCCCTAATTCCTTGGCTACTAGAATAGCACTCTTCAATTCCTCTTCCGAGGTAGTGCTACAATTTGCTGTTACCGCCATAGCTTTCTGGCCCAATTTCATCTGAGCAGCTAATGCAACAACGGCGCTATCTACTCCGCCAGAAAGGGCAACAACTACTTTGTCATTGATCGCGCCGAACCATCTTAGCAACAGATCGTATTTCTGACCTGACCCTTCAAGCTCGCTTATGGAATTTATCTCCAAACCTAATTTGAATCTCAGATAATGCTAACTGATTTGCCACTCTTAAAGGTATTCTTAATACTCTGGAGATTTTCCTAATGTCCTCAAACTCTGGTTTGGCATTAACCATATTTCCGTAAGAGTCTTTAGAAACCTTAACGTGGATACTAAATTCATCATTCAATATCTTGCATTTCATTCTCACTGTATCTCTACTTAATACTATCCTATTCGTTTCTTGGATCCGTACGCCCAAAGTCCCGGTTTCCATAAAGAGAATATCTAGTATAGTATCCAATTGGGTGTAATCAGTAATGATTCTAATCGTATAATTCGGTCTGTTCTTCTTAGAAAGGCCAGGTATGACAGTTACATCCTTTGTCTCAGTCATGCTCAAACGATCGATTAAAGCTCCTAGGTTCTCTCCTGTGATATCATCTACATTCGTTTCCACTACAATCACAGTATCGTTCCCATACTTGGATGATGAATGGGAGGTTCCCATCACAAATCTTGTCACATTTGCAATTTGCCCAAGATCTTTAGAACCTGCACCGAATCCGATTCTTTCAGGCGTCAGATCTGGGTATCTACTTACACTCCCTTTACAAAGATTTGCGATTAGAGTAGCGCCAGTTGGAGTCGTTGTTTCGGTATCAGAGTATCCAGCTGTAAGAATAAATGGTCTATCCAAAAAGATTTGCAATACCGCGTTGGTTGGATTTTGGACAATTCCGTGCGAGAAATGTGTCAAACCGCTACCTGTTGCGATCGGCGTCGAGTACACATTAGAAGAGAAGAGATCAAGACTTCTAGCAGCAATACCTGATCCTACTAAGTCGACCAATGTGTCGATATTGGATGTTTCGTGGAGGTTAACCGCCTTAATACTCCGACCGTGAATTTTAGATTCGGCAAGAACCAGAGTTTTCATAGAATTCTGAATATATGAACTAGTTTGTCGATCTAAATCCAAGTGCGAGCAACAGCGAGAGGCAGCAGTAATAAGCTCACTCCCTTTTCTACTGGTTTTACTATCTGTAGTTTTGAGAAAAAATCGGGTTGCTTTGATCCCCCTCGATGTTACCTTTTCAAATCTTGCTTCCAAGATCCTGACACCATCCAAGAACCCCTCACATGCATAGATTGAGTCAAGAACTCCTTTTCTCTCCGACCCTGCATCAATGAGCGATGAAAGAAACATATCACCCGATATACCTGAAATTTGTGAATCAAACACTGCAATTTTTTGCAACGACTAACTCTATTAATAAGGACAAATGTATATTTATTTTGTATTCATGTCAATGCTTGTAGGTTAGAATTAAAAGACTTTTATTAGTGACATGGGGCGTATTTTTGAACAATAGATGAATATAACTGTTGTCGGGGCGGGTAAAGTCGGGGCGTCTGCAGCATTGAACTCATGTATGCGAAAGTTAGGAGATGTTCTTTTATTGGATATCGTCAAGGGACTTCCCCAGGGCGAAGCTCTGGACATAAATCATCAGTTGTCTGAACTAGGGATCGATTGCAGTGTGAGAGGCTCAAACGAGTACGCGGACATGAAAGGCTCGGACATCATTGTATTGGTCGCAGGTGTAGGCAGAAAACCTGGAATGACTAGAATGGACCTCCTGACAACGAATGCAAATATCATTAAAGAAATAGCTATTGAGATACGGTCGTTGGCTAGTCGAGCAATTGTGATCGTTGTCACAAATCCTGTTGACCCGATGACATATTTGACCATAAAACTTCTTGGAACAGGAAAGAATAGGGTAATGGGAATGGGCAACATGCTTGATCTTTCGAGGTTCAAGAGTTTCATTCACGAGACCACTGGATTTTCGAGGGGTTCCATTAGCGCGATGGTAATCGGAGAACATGGCGAGAACATGCTTCCTCTTCCTAGGTTTTCTTCAGCATCAGGAATTCCGCTAACCACATTCTTGTCACCCGAACAAATCTTGACCACCTTGGAATCTACCAGGAAGATTGCTGCTGAAGTTATCTCGCTAAAGGGTGCAACAATTCACGCCCCTGGTAATGCCATTGCAGCAATGATTGAATCTATTGTAAGAGATAGAAAAAGTCTCATACCAGTCTCGGCCCTTTTGGACGGAGAATATGGTGCTTCAGATGTTTGTCTTGGGGTTCCGGTTATACTCGGGGCAAATGGTATCGAGAAGATAGTCGAGCTAGAACTTGACAGTTTGGAAAAAGAGATGTTTGATAGAGGGGTAAGAAGCGTCAAAACTGCAATTAAAGAGTTGCATGTGTAATGCTTTTATCATCGAGAGGCCCAGTGGTTACGAATGGATCTGAGCCGATTGATGAAAAAATATTCCAATGGCGAAATCGGTATTAACGAAATTCAAAGAGAAATTTCTATTGAAAACATTGGATACATAGGGGAGAACATAGCACGTCTTGACTTACAAAGGGAGAAACGTAGGGGTTGTCCAGAGGTTATCCTTGCATTAAATAAGCAATACAATGATCTGTATGAAATTACACTAATGACGTTGCAGAAAACTGGCCTGGCCCTCATTACAAAAGCATCCCAGGAAGTCTTTAGCAAACTCTCCACTCAGTTGAAAAAGGAAGGGTATATGACTGAGACAGCGACGCGTGGGACCACCATTCTGGTTTCGACGAAAGAACTCACACTCGGTGAAAATAGTCCTCAAATTGGGATTATTTGCGCGGGGACCTCGGACATCCCTATCGCAGAGGAGGCGAGAATGATGGCCAAAGCTATGGGCTGCGTTACTGATCTGTCCTATGACGTTGGAATTGCGGGACTGCATCGCCTGCTTCCGGCCTTAAGAAGCATAATGGAAAAAAACGTAGAGGCTCTCGTAGTAGTAGCTGGAATGGAAGGGGCTCTTCCATCAGTCATTTCAGCGTTGGTGGATGTCCCGGTCATAGGAGTACCTACATCAATCGGCTACGGGATGGGGTCTGGCGGCATCGGAGCTTTGACATCAATGCTACAGACCTGCACATTTGGATTGGCCGTTATGAATATCGATAATGGCATCGGTGCGGGAGCGTTTGCAGCTCTTATCTGCAAAAGGATGTCTATGATTCATCCCAGAAAAGATGATTCGCTTCGTACTTGTTCTCATGGAGTTGTAAGCTAGCGAGGCTTTCTCAAACGTTTATAAAGGCTTTTCAGTCGTTGGTTATAATTACTTGAAAAGGTGTAAGATGATAATATAATGGGTTATATTGCCACACTCAAGAGGATTAGAAATGGTCGAACCAATTACAGGAAGAGGGCCGCACTCCTTCTCTCGAGAAGAAAATTTGTTACTATAACCGTCAGCGACGAGAACGTTCAGGCTCAGATCGCATACCCGATGTCGAAGGGGGATATTACTATCACATCATCTCATAGCAGAGAACTTACAAGATTCGGTTGGAACGGTTCTCTAAATTCTCTCCCCGCCTGTTATTTGACAGGTCTGTTATTGGGGAAGAAGTCGCTGGGAAAGAAAGTAGACGAAGCTATCCTCTATACTGGAAAGAATCCATTTACGTCTCGGGTCGCCGCCTGTCTTAAAGGTATAATTGATTCGGGGATGAAAGTGCCTGCATCCGATTCTTCATTTCCACCAGAGGAACGGCTGGTGGGAAATCACATTGCAGAATATGCCCGAATTTTGCAAGATGAGAATAAAGACGCTTACAATAGCCGTTTTTCAAAATTAATCGCTAATAACTTTGATCCTACTCAGTATAGTAGCTATGTACACAAAGTTAAGGATGCTATTGCTTCTTCAGACGGAATAGATTCAGTAGCAGGCAAAGAGAAGTGAGTTGGAGTAGGTTGAAATGAGCCGACAGAATCAGCAACATTCTGAGTGGATACCTAGGACATCCTTGGGCTTGTTGGTGGCCAGTGGGAAGATAAACTCGATGGACGAAGTCTACGAAAATGGACTCAGGATACAAGAATCAGAGATTATAAAGCGCCTTCTTCCAGACATTCGAAGTCAGGTTGTACACGTTGGGATTGTGCAGAAACAGACGGATGCTGGAGAAATGACAAGATTTAATGCTGTTGTAGCAGTTGGGAACGAAGCAGGATGGTTTGGGATCGGAAAGGGTAAGGCATCTCAGATGAGGATTGCAATTGATAAAGCGACTAATACGGCCTTCTTGAACGTCATTCCAGTGAAGCGGGGTTGTGGTAGTTGGGAGTGTCGGTGTGATCAAAGCCATTCTATTCCCTTCAAGGTAAGAGGTAGAGGTGGGAGTGTAACTATAGAAATTATTCCGGGGCCAAGAGGCCTTGGGCTTGTAGCTGGGGAGCATATACGGAGTTTATTAAAACTCGCCGGCTTAACTGATGCATGGACGAAATCATTTGGATCAACGAGTACAATGTCTTCGACTACAAAGGCTATATTTGACGCTCTGCGGAGCACATATAGTAAGGGATAGGGAGTGCTGCAGGAATAATGGCTTACTTGGTTGTTAGGATGCGCGGTACGGTTAATGTGCCATATTGGGCCAATACCACATTAGAAAGTCTGAATCTTTCAAAGAAATTCAGAGCGACAATTGTGCCAGAAAGCACTGAATATTCAGGTATGTTAAATAGAATAAGGCAACTTGTGACGTGGTGTCGCGTTGATAATGAGACAGTAAAAGATCTCCTAGATAAGAAAGGTAGGAAGACTGCGTCTCAGCCATTGAGAGAATCTGATTTACCCAGTGAATATGACAATTTGGACAAACTTGCGATTGATTTAGCAAACGATACAGTAGTGCTCTCCAAACTCAATGGTATAAAACCATGGTTCGCATTGAATCCACCTCGAGGCGGGTTCAAGAAGTCAGTCAAGAAGCAAACAACTCAAAATGGAATACTTGGAGAGAACGTATTGTTGATCGATCTCGTTAAGAAAATGATGTGAGAGAGCTACGGAGCAAGACTTATTTAAGGTTAGACCCATTTCCAACACCAAGACGTTGAGTTTGAACGTGGGAGAGAAGTAACTGATTATGGCTACTAGATTCAGAAAGAGTCGAAGACAAAGGGGGAGTAGGTTTTGTGGCTGGGGACAGATAGGACAACATAGGCAATCTGGTAGCCGGGGTGGAATTGGCGGCGCGGGAAAACACAAACACTTTTGGATTAGAACCGTCATTGAAGAACCTGATCATTTTGGACACGATTCTACAAAGCCAACAAGGCAAAATAGATTAAATCGGTGGGTTAATTTGCGAGACGTAAACGATTTGGCGTCGCGGTTCGGCACTACGAACGAGCATGGAAAGTTAGTCCTAGATCTGAGATCGATTGGCTATGACAAGCTCTTGGGAGGAGGAACGCTCCTGAAACCTATCGTAGTACGTGTAGCTAAAGTCTCTGCGACTGCAAAGCAAAAGATCGAATTAGCTGGAGGCGATATAGTACTGAATGAAGAAGTCGGTTCAAAGTAGCGAGAGTATCTTTCGGCGCGTCATAAAGCGCGTATCTACTTACATACCTCAGGTTGAAAAGCCCAAGAAGAAATTAACTCTTACTGAGAAGTTTGTGTGGTGTGGCATTTGTCTCCTTATCTATCTTATTATGGGGCAAGTTCCACTTTACGGTGTCACCGACGATCCTGCATTTGATTTCCTTGCTTTTGCTAGAGTAATCTTTGCTGCTCAGCAGGGAACATTATTGGAACTAGGCATAGGCCCAATAGTTACAGCAGGTCTATTAATGCAGCTTCTTAAGGGATCCGAGCTTATAAAGCTCAACTTTAAAAACCCCGATGATAGGGCATTGTTTACTTCTGCGACCAAACTTGTCACCATTATTGTTATTGTAGCAGAAGGTACACTTTACGGCGTAAGTGTTTATGGAGGGTTAGTGGCACAGCCCGAATTTGTCGCAATCGTTGTCGTTCAGTTGATAGGTGCCAGCTTGATAGTAATGCTGCTAGATGAGCTAGTGCAAAAGGGATGGGGCCTAGGATCGGGCATAAGCCTTTTCATAATGGCTGGAGTTGCTCAGGGTATATGGTGGGCCGTATTCAGTCCGATCCCAGCACCAGATGGCGGAAGTGTTGGTATACTTCCTTTCATGGTAGAATCAGCTATGAACGGCGATTTACAAGAAGCAATATTCAGGTCGGGACAGCTGCCCAGTCTCTTTGGCCTTATAGTTACTGGCCTAGTACTAGCAGGATTGGTATACGTTCAAGGAATTCACATAGATATCCCAATTGTATCAACGAAATATAGAGGATTTAAGGCAGTTTATCCTATCAAGTTACTGTATACTTCAAACATTCCCGTTATACTAGCGTCAGCACTACTAGCTAATGCTGTATTTATTGGCCAAATGATGTGGGCTAATTATAACCCACAGAATTCTAACCCGGCATTCAACTTTATAGCACAATACGATCCTGAGAATCCCCAAACCCCCACCGGGGGATTGTTATACTACACGACCCCTCCGAGGGGTTTTGAACAGGTAGTGCAGGATCCTTTACGGGCGGTAGGGTATATTTTATTCCTTACTACTATTGTAACAATCTTTGCGAAATTATGGGTTGAACTTGGTGGTTTGTCACCTAAAGCTGCAGCTAAAAACCTACTTGATGCAGACGTTCAAGTTCCAGGATTTCGGCGTTCTGAAGGTTCGGTTGAGGCTTTGCTGAATAAGTATATCCCGTCGGTGACCATAATTGGAGGTGTAACGATAGGTCTGTTAGCATCGGTCTCTGATGTGTTAAACGTTTTTGGTACAGGAATTGGGATACTGTTGATGGTAGATATTCTGGTTAATTACTACAACTTGCTTGTGCGTGAACAAGTCGATGTTCACATGCCAAAATTGGCGGCCTTACTTGGCAGGAAATAATATTCATAGCTTTGTTAGGTTGATTGTAGTTGGTGTTCCAGGAGTAGGAAAATCGACGGTCATTACCAAAGCTGCTGAGCGATTAAACCAGTTGGGTTCAAATACTCAAGTACTGGTATTTGGATCGATAATGTTTGATGAGGCCAGGAAAATGGGTATTAGAGATAGGGATGAAATGCGGAAGCTATCGGTCAATACCCAGCGCCGACTTCAAGAAATGGCGGCCAGAAGTATTAGTGCAGTACTGAGTGTCAACATTGTGATCGATACTCATCTTTTTATCAATACTGGTGAAGGAAGGTATCCAGGAATACCCCTAAGTCTTTTGGACGTGTTGTCACCTACTCATTTGGTTATGATTTCTGCTGATCCTGAGGAAATCTTTGTTCGAAGGATGCAAGATGATACTAGAAGTAGAGATTTAATTTCCATAGCCAGTATCAAAAATGATTTAGAGGTCGCGACCATCATGATAGCTACATCTTCCGTGTTGACTGGCGCTCCCTTTAAGATCATTTTTAATCATAGGGATAAGTTACATGAAGCTGTAAGTGAATTAGTTGAAATAATGTCAGGGAAAAGTGAGAAAAAATGATACATCAAAGTATTATCGATTCCCTCATTATGCAATTGCCTGGTCTAACTCCTCACTACACAAAGACCCCCATTTTTCCTGACATGGTATCCGGATTAATCGTAGCTGCACTTATTGCTATATCGATGAACTTTGCTATGGCTCTGCTTAGAAAACGAACTACAGATATAGACAAGATGAACAGAGTCATGAAAGAAACCAATGAATGGCGGAAACAGTATACAGATGCCATTAGGAAACGCGATAAAGTTCGAGTTGAGGAGCTAAAAAAGAAGCAAGCTTCGGTGAACAAGATGACTATGGAGATGCAGCAGCAACAGATGAGGCCTATGCTAATTTACATGATGCCCTCGCTTATGGTCTGGATTTTTGTGTTCCCTGCCATCTTTGGTTCTACTGCTGGTCTTTCTCCCATTCAAATTCCTTGGATAACCTGCAGTCAAGAAAATGTTCAGTTGGATCAACAGGTGGATGCTGATGGCCAACCAAAAGGTGCGTGTTCAATCCCGGGGGAGCTTTTTTTGTGGGGTTGGTTTCTGATTACATCCTTTGCGTTTAGTGGCATAATTTCTAAGGTAACCAAGACCTCTATGCCTGGCCTTACAGGAAATTGAGACAAAGAAATACGAAGGTGAATGAATCCGTCCCAGATGGAAGGATCGATCTTAGCAACGTTGTCAGCGAAAGAAGCAATAACAAGACAAAAACTTTCTCGATAATTGTTTCAGGCTGGCCTGCGGTTGGTAAGACGACTGTTGCCGCAGAGCTGGCCGATGAATTTGGCCTTACGATTTACAACGGTGGTGATATCCTCAAGCAGATCGCTACTAATTTGGGTTATCGAACATCCGGTACCGATTGGTGGGATAGTGAAGAGGGCAGACAATTCATGGAGAAAAGGAAGAGCGATCATACTTCCGATATAGAAGTCGATAATAAGTTGAAAGAGATCATAAGAAGTGGCAATGCAGTAATCACGAGTTATACTCTTCCATGGTTGGTAAAGGATGACTGCATCAAGCTGTGGCTTCAGGGATCTCCAAAGAACAGGGCTACTCGGATGGCCAGCAGGGATAACATTGGTTTAGCTGAGGCTAGAGAAATCGTCAAAGAAAGGGATTACCAGAATAGACAGATTTATGAAGAGCTTTACGGATTTGAATTCGGGAAGGATCTTTCTGTTTTTGATTTCTCACTAAATACCGATATGATGGATCTTAGTTCTCTTATTCAAATATCAAAGGACATAGTTAGGAATGTTAAGGACCAGCTAGTGTAAGACCTGAATCCATTCAGTAATGCGTGAATCAATATGGGTATCGTAATTCTAATTTTCATTGCATGACAAAGACGCTATCAATTCTCAGTCTTTCCCAAGTAATGTGATCCACATTAAGCATTGGTTTCAGACGCTGAAAGCATCTTCTACTTATACTCATCCAGACCCAAGGCACCTGATAGGTTAATCCAGTTGAGTTATTGAAGGGTATCTATAATTCACAAATCAACGCTCATCTAAAGTCGTTGGATTCCAATTGGCAATTTGCATGTCACATATATTAATGCCTCAATTCAAAACAACGTAGCTGGTTCTTGACCATATAATAATAGTGGAGAGTTTTCCCCTGTTCGTTTATTTTACATCTTACTATATCGTGGGGGCTATAATACGTCATGCATCAGGAAACCTTTAAATTCTGTTATCAAGGTTTTTTAGCATAAGGAAATGACTACGATTAGCAAAACAATGGAAATCAAGGCTCCCTTGAGCGAGGTATTTACCTATTTCGCAAGACCTGAACACATGGCTGATCAATTCCCTGAAAACATGGGGTTGAATATCATCCCTTTGGAAGTCAAGAACGGGTTTGGGGTAGGAACCATATTCAGGATAAGTGGAGATTTCGATGGCAAGAAGCTAGAATGGGATTGTGAAACCATAGATTATGTGCCTCACCGCAGAATCGTAGCTAAGATGATCGATGGGCCGTTCAAGAGATGGGAGATAGTAGTCGAATTTGAGGAAGTCACTGGCAATAGTACTAAGATTGGTATGCGTGTTGATTATGATATGCCTTTGGGACCACTCGGAGGTTTAATGGACAAAGTTAAATTAAAGAAAACGGCCGAAAGAGGGATGGAAAATGGTCTGTATCGGGTGAAGGCATTATTAGAAGGAACAGGATCTATACCAGTCTATATTACCCTTGATGCCTATAGACGCGTATTGAAAGAGAAGGAGAGGCTTCACTGCTCAGTTTCTGACGCTATAGTCACTTTATTAAAGGAGCGCGATCAGAACCAAATGGCAGCCAATGTTCCAGCCTAATCGTTAATTCAGACTATTATCATCTCTTTTGTCGACCTTCAAGTGGATCGAAAATCTGCATGATTAAATTTTGGTTATCGAAGTCAAGAAAAGCATCGCAAGCAAAATTACTGTATCCATATTAGATTTAAATATCTGCATAACTTGAAGTTCCACCTGAGGGTTCGTAGCTCAGCCAGGTAGAGCGTCTGGCTCTTAACCAGTCAATAAAGAATGGGTTAAAATGTCGTGGGTCCGAATCCCACCGAACCCGCTTCAATCTTGACCATTTATTTAAATCCTACAGAATAATACTACTAACAACAGTATGGATTTGAATTCCACTCCGTTGGCGTTATTCATGTAGACCCTTCACAAATATCAAATTAGATAGTGGGGTCGAGAAATTGATCTGTGTATACAGCGTACACAGTCGGGAAAAGTTTTAATGTCGCAATTTTTGATTATGGTTGAACAAAATTGAACGGTATTTTGAACGTCAGCTGAACGCCCCATAAGGTAAATCTTTTTGAACATTTTGAACGTTTTAAGCGTTCAATTACAGGAACATAGTGGTTATGGCCAAGTCATTGACTATTATGGACAAGATTAAGCTAGTCAATGCCAAGAATGGGTAGATGGTCTGGATTTAGCAGTAGATATACAA
>JAATVS010000150.1 GCA_014523695.1 Nitrososphaerales archaeon TH5895 | reverse complement strand
TGCACTTTTCGAGGACCCTGTCTAATCCGGATAGTACCTTTGACAAAAGAAATTTAGAACCCAGTATGGAGGTACCAGTGGGTGCTGAGATAGATAGGTATAACGCGTTCTGTGCTTCTAGCTAACAATGCTAGCGTTGATGCCACTTCTTTGTTTCAACTCTGATACTATTTTGCTTGTCGTCTCAAAAGAAACCCAGGAGTGACGGTACACACAAGAAACCTGAAGGCTGCAGCGAGATGGGATCTCAATTAATGCAGCAATGTATAATCTTGCGGATAGACCATCCCTTTAGTCTGTCCTGAATAAGAATTCTTAGGTTAAATCATGGGGCAGGATGACCTATACCTTATACTGCTCCGGATTCAGACTATCATTTAAGTAATTTCTTCTATGTTGTCTAATACTACTTGTCCTGGAGCCCCTGTGAGTTTGAATATCTTCTCCAAATTACCTTCATACCCTTCTTCTTTCAATTTCTCTCGTATTGGATATGGATATCGGCAGGCATTGTTCCCATGCAATTTTTCTAACTTGTCTAGAAGATCCTTTAACACAATATCTATTATGAATTCGTTTACACTTCCATGATTGTACCTTACTGCCATGTCACGTAACCATGACATTTGATACTTTTTGAACTGTAGGCCGTTGACAGTTACCACTTCTTGCTCTTTTCTTGATTTCGTCTCCCCTCCATTCATTTTCGTGCTTAAGTTCTCGTGGTCAGCTAAATAGTTTCCTATCACGTTTCATGAAATGATGAATATTAGAACATGTTCCCCGTTGCTACAGTTGCTTGTTTCGTTTACCCCTTTTTTTGGTACAGGAATTTATACTTTTGAGCCCAATTGCATGTTTGACCTCCAGTATGCCTTTGGGATATCTGACGTGACGGCAAGTAAGTGAAACACTTTTAATTATTTTGTTGATAGCACCAATTTTCTAGCAAAAGATACAATGAGTATCACAGTAAAAAACCCCAGGGAGAGTATCTAAACACTATTCATTAGAGATTAGAATACCGATGAATTTTTATACAAATCCCACCGTAGATCGTGTCCTTCTATCTACCTAGTTCAATAATAATATGAGTCTCAACATTGGCAACAATCCTCTTAAACATATAACCGCGTGTCAAAATCATCTGCAAGATATAGATTTGTTCAATGCTGTTTTAATGAAAGTACCTTAAGAGTACCGATGCGAGGAAACATACCAAAAAGGCCTGTGGGGTTGGTGGCGCAAATTCATTCGCAACCAGAAGTCTTTGGCAACCCCTAAGAGATAAAGAAACCGAGGAAAGCTCGTATTTTTTCTATATCTCTAAGGAAGAGTTAGCTGAATCAATCGACTCGCTGATATCAATTTGTGTCTATCAGGAAAAACATCAATCAAACCACAAGGACGAATTAGTTGAATCTGGGTTAACGTGCACATACGGTCAATGGTTTGGTTGAATATTGGCCAATTACTCGAATTATTCATCAGATTTTACTCCTGCCAGTTCCAGTAGGTAGTTATCGGGATCTTGACTTCACCTCTCGTAGGAACTTGATCCCGAGGCATTGATTCGTATGATCTTGCAATTTTGGCCATTTTGTGTTCCGTTACATCGATTTTGCAATAACTAGTTATTAAGAATAATTTTCTTGTTTATTTTAAAGTAATATCATTAATTACTGTACATATAGTCTATCAGCGGATTCAGTGTTGACAATTGACAGAATTTCCATCTGTAAATCAAGGCGAAGACGTTCGGCTTAAAACGCAAGTAGCTGGACATTACGACCCGAACCAACTCAAGGATAGCTGCTATCATCAATGCACAAGGTGTGCCGTATTATTTAGCTGTGACAATGACCAAACTCGTTTTGAGACAAGTCTAAGGAAAGTATGTGGAAACCTGTTTTATTACGGTAAGTGTAGGACTTGCAAGAGCAATTAACACCCACTAATAAATCAAAAATGGGCGCCAGACGGCATCAAAGGTGTTGATCGATCAGTACGACAAGAAATGTTTTTGAAATCTTTGTAATAATGTTGTTTTATCATATTGGCTAGGTTGCTCATCTCGTTCAAGTCGTTAAAATCATTCCTGTTGTTAACCTTTAATCCTAAAGAACGTAGCTCATTCAACCACCATTCATTTTTTTCATGTAATTCGTGTACAATAGCCATTGGCTCTCTTCGCCTTAAGGATAGGTGATTGCATTTAATAAACATGAGAGTACGAATTAGATTGACACAGACATAAATTCAATACTTCGTATTACGCCAAATAGCCCCCTAGATGCCACGAATTGAACGATCTAAAGATTTAGAAAATAGTGTCGGAGCTTATTTCAAGTTTTACTAATAGTTGCGGAGAGAATTATCCGATCTATGGAGTCTTAATAATTCAGATAAAGATTAGCTTTGGGATTCGATGGAACCATTTGGAGTTCGATCAATCAATCCTTCTTCTTTCTATTCTCGAATCTCTTCACGACAATTGTTTGACTCTGTTCTTTCAGAAACTAACCCAAATAATATGTTCCACCGGTTCCCTGTCAGACCCTGGACATCGCTGATCCAGATAACTACAAAACTACCACACTTGCAGCTGCAGGCCAATATGATTATATGATTATAACGCAGCGTTAAGACGAATCATGTGAACCCATTTGTGCCATGGATATGCTTACGAAGTTTAAAATTGACTAGCAATTTCTTTTGATAGGTAAAGACCCAGTCCTTACTCCTCGAATTAATTCATTTGATCTCTTACACATGATTGTTTGCGAATTTTACGTGCGTTGCTAGCGGAATTTCTGCGTCAAATGACAATCCCCAAGAAAATAGAGGGACCGTAATAAACTACGTTCCACCTGTCAGATAATTTAACTAACGCTAATTAATTCGTGGAGCAAATATGCATGAATAATGGTTTTGCAAAGCTATTTGGTATAGAACAATATCATTCTTTTAGGTACTTCCAATAATAGAAATGGTCTAGGGATTCATTGCATCTTATTTCAGAGCTGATAGTCATGGGAACTTGATGCGCTATACTCACCTTCCGTCAAATAAAGAATATTTAAATCCTCAATGCGTAGTATCATGTAGGCATGGGTATCTTGCAATGTCACAGCAATTAACCAATTTGATCATGGTGGTTGGATTTGAATGGATAATTATCATCGCTGTAATCGTAATCCTATTTTTCGGAGTGAAGAAGATACCACAATTAGCTAGATCATTTGGAAAAGCTTCAGCGGAATTCCGGAAATCCAAACTTGAAGCAGATCGAGAATTAGCGCTTTTGAAAGATCAAACAGACGTCTCTAATATAGATAGGGAAAAATTGGAAACGATAGCTGATACACTGGGGATTGATTACAGTAATAAAAATGATGATGAGCTCAGAAACGCAATTAACAAGGAAGTAACCAAAGAAAGGAAATGATGCGGTTGTATTTATGAAGTCGTTTAAAACAAATTAAAGCAAATCGATAGAGATTGGTAAGAGATCACTCACAAATCTAATATCATTGAGTTAATCTAGAATCGTTTTACTTGTTCTAAATTCGTGAGTATGCCTATAACGATTCCAACGTATTGATGAGAGGTTAGAGCTTCACTACGGCCATGGATCTGGATCTATTGAGGAATAGCTTAAGTAGAAGGAATCATCGGACTTGCAAATATCCTTGCAACAGTCTAAGTTTTACCTAATCCTGAAAATTATTAAAGCTTTAAAGCTAGAATTTGATATTGATGAAATGGTTATACTGCTACTAAAATCTTGTTGCCTTCCAAACGCTGAATTCCTTCTCGATTTTTTTCTAAACCAACGTAACTATTCCCATACTTATCTCGAACAGTTACAATTTTTTTAGCAAGTCGGAATATTCTGCGTTCTGCAGACATATCGAATCATAATCCATTTGACTTAAGACAAATAATCGATGGGAAGCAACGTTTCTATAGTTGGTATCGAGGAAAATATATATAAGTACCTAATGCTAGATCAAAATTAGATGCCGTCATCAACAAAAAAGAAAACAGCAGTTAGTTCAAAGAAAAAGAGCTCAACTGCAAAGGGAACAAAGGCAGCAAAGAAAGGTAAGAAATCCAAAAGCAAGTAACATGTGGTAGAGAACTCTTTATTTGCTTCATGCAAAGAGTAGAGTATTTAATGGAATATGATACTCTTTTGCAATATTTTTTCTATTTGTCTAGCTGAGTACTTTTGCAGTAGCTATTAGACAACTTTTGATTCTACCACCTGTCTGCCAGCTAACGCAATTACCCTGCGATGATAGCCAACTAATTTGCTTTCGAATTAAATATGATTGGTTGTAGAGAGAAAACGGCTTGGATTGTGTCGAGTATAGTCATCACAGTCAACCATAAATATGAAGTATAGTTTGGCTCTGTGATTAGTCTGAGACCGAAGTGCATGTTCCCTTTATTGATTCGGCCCACTGCCATTTGATGACCGTTAGCCGATACTTAACTCCGGTATAAAGGATAGTGAAGAAATAATTTGCAAACGAATCTTGGAACATGGTATAGGAGTACACTTTCTCATTATCGTATTCTTTACATGCAACCATTACCAACTTGAATAACCACAACCAAAGGTTTAGTGGTATTATTGGCTTGTTAGTATGCACCACCACCGTTTAAAATGTCAATTTTGTGACAACATCTTGGATCTTCGATTAGCTTTTTGAGCAGAAGTTGGGTAGAAAGAATCTATCTCAATATAATTTTAGCCATGTTTGTATCTGACTTTTCTTTTTTTGATTTGATAGTTGTAGGGCAAGACAATTTATCGACTCTGGTTCACAATTTAAACAATACAACAGATCTGAAGCTAGCAAGATTTACTTTATCAAAAACCTCCAAGTGGTCTAAAGTTAAGGAAATGGTATTAAATTGTTCATTGTTCGTTCAAGTGACTTAAAGTTCTGTTAAAGGTAACGCACATTTTGATTAGCTTTAGTTTAAGGAATTTACGGTTTCAACATATTCAATATCTTATACTCATAATTTGATTCAGATGAGAGCATTTTAAGTACTTTTGACACAATATCAAGGTTCTGCGTAATGGTACCAATGACTCATAGGGGCCGGAATGCGAAGACATGGCTTGGTGAACCCGAACATCGTCCTATCAATAGAGTATTTTTTTTTGATTTGGCCAACGTTCGATCGAGGATCCAAATCTGCACCGACAAAACGCAAATGCACCAGTCGGTGATTATTTGTTAAAGACACTATGAAATCTTTGCGCACTTGGATATTCTAACGTTGATCACGGAGGTTAAGTATTCAACGTTTATACTTTCAAGTAATCCATTGCTTTCAAGCTGGGACAAATAAATACATAATATCATAGCAAGATTATCTGTTTAATGAAGCTGGTAAACAGAAACCGATTTTCAAGTAATCCTAAAATTTAGGTATCATTCTGATCATATCATCATTGCCTAACGAACAAGTATTGATTGAAGGATTTGCGACTGAGAAAGGTACTTCTCGATATGTGAGATATGCTGTCAATGGAAAAGGCAAACCTGAAAGCCATTTTCGCATTTTTGATGGTCTAAATCTATCAAGCCTTGGTATGGGAACCTATTTGGGAGATGCTACAGATTACGAAGATGAGGCAATCGAAAACGCGATTTATGAATCCATCAAATCTGGGGCAATGAATGTGATCGATACTGCGATCAACTATCGAGCCATGAAATCTGAGAAGTCCGTTGGAAGGGCATTGATGCGTCTTATAAGAGATCGCATTATTTCAAGAGATCAGATATTCATCTCAACTAAGAATGGTTACATCACAAATGACGGAGATTTTCCTGCTATAGGGATGATGGAATACATGCAGAAGATGTACATATCTCCTGGACTGATAAGTCAGAACGATATAAGCGCTAGCTACAATGTATTAAATCCTACGTATATTGAGAGATGCATCGATAGGTCACTGTACAATATGAAGCTAAGTACCATTGATCTGGTATATGTGCATAATTCGTTTGAAAGTTGGTATCAGGATGTCACCAAGGAGGAATTCCTTGAAATGCTTAGAAAGGTTTTTCAGGTTTATGAGAGGTATCGGTCTAAAAACAAAATACGTTACTACGGAATGGCGACCTGGACTTGCTTTAGGGTACCTTATGGTAGTAGTGAATACTTATCACTTGAAGAGATTGTAAAGCTAGCTCAAAGTGTTAACGAAGGCAAATCAAATGGTTTTCGGTTTATCCAGCTACCCTACAACCTAGCATACAGTGAAGCGTTGCTTTTAAAAAATCAAAACGTTGGTGACGAGAAGAATCTATCAATTTTAGAAGCTGCGTCAAAGTTAAATATCGGAGTTTTTACTAGCATTCCTCTTTTTCAAGGGAGGCTTCTTCACACCAAAATCCCTACCTACAATTCAGATTTAACTGATCCAGTTGCGAAGCTAGTTCAAGTGGTACGTTCAACTCCTTCGGTTATTGCACCTCTATTAGGTCAAAAAAGGCCAGAACACGTAGAGCAGAACCTGAAGATAGCTGATACACCGCCGATGCAAGTTGAGGAGTTTAGGAACGCGATTAAAGTTCTGTTAGGCAAGACATAGATACAGATCATCACAATTTAGGGTTTAATATCTTCGACGCCACTCAGATTGATTGCGTAAATGGATGTCTCTTCTCTCCTTCAAAAAGTTGAACGGCATTCCATTAAGTACTGTTGAGACCCAATTGGATTTCCTATTGGTGTCAGTACATGATCATTGTCAATTTAGCATCGATGGGCCTAGTATTTATCTACGACTAGATTGGCGGTCAAAAAAAGAGACCCCTTTTTCAAGTTCCGTACAAACTGCTAACGTATGTTATCTGCATCGCATACTGAACCTCAGAACGATTCTAAAGGAAAATGTCTGCTAATATCGATGGTAAGACCTGCATCACAGATATTAAACCTGGTTTCGTCAATCCAAGGAATAGTTCCTAGCAATCTGACGCTTGGTCTTAATCGAGCTAGTCAGATCAAATAATTCCAATGAAATTTGGTTGTACATTGGATACGTCAACGAGGATAATTTAATAAAATTATGACGTTCATGGAAAGTACACGGGGTCAGACGCATACAGATGATAGATAAATGTGTCCAAAAAGTGTCCGTTGACTTTGCTTTAATGCATTGCATTTAATCATAATGTACAATCTTACTTTAGTGATTTGAACTTACAACCTTCAAACTCTGAATGATTATGGTGGCAGATATTTCAAATCGAGCGGCAGACGAAAATCAGATCTATTCGTAAAGATTCCGTGTGTTTATATCCTCTTAATGTCAGAACATCACTCTTGCTTGGTAACCTCTTTCTGTTAATACGTCTAATGCACATGATTTTGCGCGTTAATTAATTATTTTTTGGTACTTCTATTGATCGAAACACAGAAGTACATGTAGTAGCAGTTCGCATAAATTCGTAATATTTCGCCAGGAAAATTAACTGAAAAATTAGAGGTGAGGAGGCTCAAACATTAGGAAACGAGACCCACTAGCATCTAAGAAGCCAAAAATCAAACTATCGTATTGCTTTGCAGCGAATATTACATTGTTGCTCGAATATTACATTATTGCTGATTCTTCCAGCGAGTATTGGAATTATCCCAGCATCTTCTGCAAAGCTGGCCACCAATCTTCCACTTAGGTTTGGGGTTGTACCGAAAGAAAGACATCTTATTACCACATACTGCACAATAGTTGATTCTCTTTTCGTATTCCTTGCTCTTCAAGGAATAACATCGCTTGCAAAGGATTAGGCTTGTGTCCAGGTTCCATTGCCATTTTGGTCTAAACTGTTCTGAGCTAGAGTCAATGTCACTATTACATCCTCCACACTTTGGAGATATCTTTTTCTCATCTTCTATCAGGTCATTCCGTTTTTTATCTCCACTGGTTTCACTGCGTCCTGAATATTCCATGGATTTCATTACGTGACAATCTCCGCAGATCATACCGTGAATATTCCATTCGTTCCTTGGTCTGTATCTAAATTTTAATAACTCCCTATTACAAACTGCACAATTCTCCTTAATTTTGTTCCGTGTTAGCAGGGGGAACCACATCAGTTATTGTCTAGATCTTTCCTGTATCTAACTCTTATTAATTAGATTCACTCGCACTGACGAATGTTATTCGGTCGAAGTCAGATTTGATCTGTTCAGGGCCGGAATCGTAGAGATTCAAAATTGAAGCTTCATTGCTTATTGGTTGCTGGCTTGGCTAATTTCGAGATTTGCAAATGTAACTGTAACGCCTTTTTAGACAGTTCGAATAAGATTCAAAATCTTACTTGTTAGTATAGATATGTATGTATGAAGAGGTTTAGATTTCGCTCATAATCTTGTACATCAACCTGTTTCTGTAACATTGTCTTGTTAGATGAAAAATGAGTGTACGGTTCGAACTTGATTAAATAGTAATGATAAAAAAAGACAATCCCCCTAACAGCTAATGCTTGTGTTCGTGTGACGCACCTAGGCCCGTAAGTGTTCCAGTATAGTCTCCCGTCACTTCCAACACATTTTCATCATTACTTATCTCTTTCAGTTTTTCCAAACTCAATCTTTGATTGGTCACATAATGAGTGCCTTTATCGTAGATGGATGGAACCATCCCCGTGCTCTGGTAAATCTTGTCTTTCATTAGGTCGGAATCCGTCCCATCTTTTGTAAATATTTCTACCATGTAGAATGGTGTGTGCTCTGATTTTTCCTCCTCGCGAACTAGTAAATCATGGATAAGAAGTGGGTCTACCTTGGGCAAATATGTTTCATATAACGTTTGCAACCCGCGAAAAACGGATCTTATCTCTCTCAATTCATATGATGACAAATTCTCAATATGATAATAGAATAACTTATTCTTATAATTTCTCAATTGTTGCCATTAAATTCCAGAACTAGAAAAACGAAACTACTACTTACATCCAAATCAGGCAACCTCAAATTGGTAAAACCACCGTTGTTTCATGCTTGCTTTTTCGAATCAAAATATGTCTTGCCTGTAGTATTCGACCCATTTGAACACGAGAAGAGAGTGGCGCTGATTCAAAATTCATTTAAAATCTCGTATGGTATGTTTGCCTCTACTTTGTATTCATATAGGTCCATAAGCTTCCCTATAATAATTGTCTGCGAATTAGATTGGATACTATCGACAATTTTTTAATCTATAAGTTGATGAATAGTTACCTTCCATTTTTGTATGGTCTTCATGCAATAAGCATGCTGAGGAGATATAAGATGACCAGGTGCCTAAAATTACAATCCCTTTCTAGTTCTCAATTTCCCTCTACTGACTCAAATAACATATCGCAGATTTGTTAGGTAAGGCTGAAGAATGAAGAAAGTAGCGATAGATTGTATACAAATTTAAATCGAGTCGAAGCTTATGCAGAATCGACGACTTGATACTGATTTCTCATTTATGTGACCATCTGACAAATCTCATCAGCAAACCGATGGAACACACACAAATCCCTATCACAACGACCGCAGATCCATTTGTGGTCCAATCGACATTACTATACATGAATGAAGAAGGAGGACCCAAGAGGCTTCTGCTTTGAGCAACGAAGACAAGGCCAAACCCAATGATGATACCACCTATGACTAAAAACGAAATCGCTAAATTTTTGGATTTCGATACCACTGAATTTATGCATTCATCTATAGTTACATATATTTCTTCTAATACTCTGCATTTTATTCAACTACACCTAGGAATTTTAGTAGTAAATATCCTAGTAACATCTACTTCGTATCTAATTTCAAAATTATATAGCAACTTAACTTCAAATAGAATAATACCTAGTTAGAAAGTCAGCAGGTCAATTCAATTCAGATAGGCTACAATTCCGCTTTGAATCAATGTTAATGTGACGTCCCCGAACTGGCCTTCTCAAAAAACACTTTCTAAGGAATAAATGCATTAGCTGAACACAATTTATGATAAATATTTCAACCTCAGATGGACGTTCATAATGTCAATCCGTGTATTCCGATTCAGCATGCAATTAGCAGTCGTCTACTTCAGAAAGCCTCTGAGGCTTTTCACGGGTATTCATGTCATATTCATAAGATGGATGATTCATAATTTACAGCAGAGGCGAAATAATGCTACCCGATATAGGGATGAGGATAAACGCCGGACCGGAAGACTTTATTGAGGTAGACTTAGAAGCTGGCTTAAAATCTTCTAACGTTCCTGTGGAACGAAGATACTTAAAG
>JAATVS010000149.1 GCA_014523695.1 Nitrososphaerales archaeon TH5895 | reverse complement strand
AAAGTCATCCAACCTATGCGGTCGATATTTTTCAGTCCACATCATTCAATACGTAACAGTTCTCATCCCAATATTTACTATTACTTTAGCTATTTACTGATTATGGAATGCTAATTCGACAAATGAGAGACTCTAGTCATTCGTATTCAATTCATTCGTGGTATGACGAGACTGTGTCTGAATTAATCCTTAATCATGAAAAAACCAATAAATGGAATCTCCACAAAAAACATCTGACTATTAGACGCTTATACGGTACCGCGGTATTAGTTATGACATACTAAGTTAGACAAACCTTGTGGAGGACACACCTATTCGCCAATAATATTGATTCTTTCAGAAAAATAGAATCTTCGTCTAACCCTTGTCTAATTTTTGTTAAGGGAGCGTTGTATGAGAGGAAAGATAGCTAGTGAAATTCAAAGATGTTGATATTAGAGGTAGTATTAGTTTGATGGCAGATCAGTGGTACATCTTTGTAAGAAGTTTTTCTCTGTTCTTCAAATTACAATGCTTCTAATAACAATTGTATTATCGAATGCACTAGCTAACAAACAGATTAAATATTTTTATTTTCAGATATGCAATTTATGCCCCTTGGGTTAGTCTCATCCTACAGTATCCCTGGTATCCCTTTGATTGAGATTTACTCATGTTATTAACGAGGCGGCTTCAGTACCTCTACTAAGACAAACGTCACGTACATCTAGTTCGATAGGGCGGCAAATTAGCTTACTGATTGTTTCACCATCGAAACATACGACGAGTGCATAATTCCTAAAACTTAGTACCCAAAAATCACGCAACACGGGTTATATGTTATAAAATTGATTGAAATTAAAAGAATCTACATTAACGTAAACAATTCGACAATGCTAAAAGTTTAACTCGCTCAAGGCGAACTCCTAAGCTTAAACCCTAGTGGTATTTAGGAAATTAGTATCCAGGTAAAAAATGTTCCCTGTGTATAGATATTGTAGACCACACAGTATTATCCCAAAAGTAGTAAGATTGAACTGGCAAGATACCATAAATATGACCCTTTTATTTTGACAATGGCCACTACTGCGAATTCAAAAGTTCGTATAAGACTCCTTCTTGTAGGACAACTTTTCTCAATTCTCTTGCCAAATCAGTTACGGTCACGATACCCACTATCTTCCCTTTCTCTAGGACTGGGAGTCTTCTTATCCTGTGATTGATCATTCTCTGGACAGCCACTTCCAGGGGAGTATCAGGTTCAGCCGTTATGGATATGTTTGACATTATCTCGGACACCAAGACCTCAGAGGATCGGAGGTCTTTGGAACATACTTTTCTAACAAAATCTCTCTCAGAAATAATTCCAACTGCGTCGTGATTCTTTTCGACAATTAATGAACTTATCTGATTACTTGTCATCAGTCTCGCCGCGTCCACGATATTCCTGTCGTTGTCAATAGTAATAACTTCTCGAGTCATTATATTCTTTACAACCTCTGGCATAAGAAATGTTACATATTTAAAACAATAAATATGATCCGCATCATCGGAACTTTGTCTGTTTACGCGACGGGCATTAGAAGATTGATGGATTAAGAAGGGTTAAAATTACTTAAGCCAATGAGCTAGGCTATGGTAACTTTTTAGGAGTATTCACAAAGTGGGTGAGAACAACCAACTCAGTGGCCATCAGTATTGAAATCTACTCTTTGAGATGTGAACAGTTTTACACCTCTTTTCCCCCACTTTCAATGACGACTCAATTGGTCGTGTTCTATTATGGTCATTATAACCTATTTCATATCTTGTAGATCTGATCCCCCTTGCTGATGAGGGTTCCCTGAGAATGATAACAAGCCTTTAAAATCATGGAAAATATCAGGTCCATTTGACTTGGTGAGAAATCTTCTTTTCACGCGGATTCTTGTGCTAATAGATGCCGGTAACTAGCAAATACTCTAGAAAAGCACTAGATGAGGTTCAGTACAACCAGAAGCTATTTGCTTAATTCTGGCTCAAATTTTGTTGTCAATGGGATTTAAGATACAATACCATTATAGTTCGTCATGAACCAGATAGAAATAGGACACAAAGGAATATCGAGTGTGATAGTGTGCAGAAGTTGTGGATTCCATCTTGAGATAGATGATGATCGAGACGCAAGGGAAATGGTAGACATTCACAAGAAGATAGGTTGCAAAGTCTTCAATGAGAGGTTTAGAGAATTTACATAGCTTAATGCGCAGGCAATTCGCATGTGTTTTAACTTGCGAACTACAGATATTGCGCCAAACGTGACAAAATTTCGACAATCAACGCTGTGGATGCTTTAAATTATCCCTTAATCACAAAAATCGTTAGCAAAATTCCTGAAACCTTCAAAGAAATAGCGGTAAGGAGAATATATTAAAGGTATTACCTACGCTGGTCGGTTCTCTAGCAATTCAGTATACCTAGCTCCTCTGTGGAATTAGAACTTCGGAAGCCTGATGGATAATTTATATGAACACTGCAAGCTAGCGCGCAAGAGAATCATTTATCATGCAAGGCTTACCGATGTCATCAAACAGATCCCTTTAACGACAGATAAAAGCAAGAGTATAGTAAGGCAATTATCAATACCACTGATCAAGGGAATAAGGTGCTGCATTAACAGAGCTATCTACAATATGCAAGACTGGGGAGAGATGTCCTAAGTGGTTTCCGGATAAGCACACAGTATAGTTGAATAATTATTTTTAGGCCGAGGTCAGCTGTCGATGCCTGCGTAGTTGCAGGGGAATGTTAACACAGGGGGGGTTGATTGTACGACGGTGGATGCGGAAGGTCCAATTGTGGTAATGCTCTACGATTAACTTATTGTTCTTTTCCCGATCACAATTTCATGCATCTAGATACAGTTAGAGCGCTTGAGTCAGCTCCCCCAATTTATGCCCAATATCTGATGACTGAACAAGACTTGTTCCTACTAAAAATCCATCTGCTCCAACCTTCCTGAGTTCGCGGATTGTTTGTGAATCGGAGATGCCACTTTCACTGATTACCACACTTTTGCCTTTGCTCTGTTTCTTAAGGATCTCTGTCGTTACTGAGGTATCTACTTCCAAGGTATCCAAGTTACGGTTATTTATTCCAAGAATATTATTTGAGCCCTCTACTAATTTCAGTGCCTCCGCAAATTCCATCTCAGTATGAACTTCTACAACTGCCTTCAGCCCAATCCGATTTGAATAATCTAGGTAATTTTCCAAATCTCCCTCTGCGAGGTTGTTGTCGAAGACAGATTTAATAAATAGTATACTATCTGCACCGATTTTTCTAGCTGTGTTAATCTGTACGTCACTGACGACTATGTCTTTCATGAGAATGGGAGCATTTATTTTATGTCTAATGGCAGAAATATGGTAAATAGATCCGTGGAATTCATAGGGCTGAGTCAAGACGGATATTGCTATTGCTCCCGATTCTGTCATCGTTTCAGCCAAATATGAAGGGCTGAATTTTTCATCCAGTAGGACTCCGTGTGAGGGAGAGCTGTATTTTATTTCCCCTATTATTGGTACATAAGGACAAGAAATTATCCGCTTTCTTAGATCTAATATATCATGTGATTTGATATCCGAAGTATTCAAATCATATGCTCCATCATCCAGAGCCCGATAAGAGTTATCAGCAAGCCGGTAAAGAAAGCTATCATGATGCTGGAATCTGACCATGACCTATTGTGTTCTCCTCGTGGGAGTTGCATGCTAAATAATTTGAGCGTTTCTTTTCCCCTCCTCTTGGACCAATGCCATTGATGTAAGCACCACTATCAAAGAATGCCGCTTCCACTAGAATGAACCTTGAAATAGAATCCACTTAATTCGACATATCGTTTCGGGGCAGAGGTACTCCTGACTGACATAAGTGATAGATAGATTTCGTAATATCCAGAATTATTTCTGATCCGTCGTGGCAATGCTTATTAGATCCGCGACATTAATATGTCATAAATATGGATTTTGACAGACTCTGTAAGGATGTTCTTGGTTTGGAATCGGGAGTGAGGTTCGCTGGTGTCTGTGACGATTCAGGTGTGATAAAATATGGAGGACAAAGAGAAGGAATAACCAATTACCTTTCTCCAGACGAAACAAAACGATCAAATTTGCAGGCATTGGCGAGATGGGCATTAAGAAATTCACTTGCCTCAAAGATAGGAGAGGGAAAGTATGCGATGGCAGAATATGAGAAAATTAAGAGAATAACTGTTCCATTGGAACAAAATCACCTACTCCTGGTAACTACGGAGGTTAATGCAGACCATAACAAAATAATAGAGAGTATCCTGAAATTGGTTGGGAGATAAACCACTTAGAACACGTGTTCAGGTCTTTAGGCGTGTTTACAACACCACAAATATCTGCTTTTTTGCTGCCTTGATTATGTGAAGATGTTATTTTAGTACCTATTACCAAGAAGTCATCAACGTTAGAGTCACAATTCTAATACGAACTATCAAAAGGTACAATAGGGAAAATGCGTGTTTGCTGCTTCCACCCTTCCTCATCGATCGACAGGCACTCCTTGTGTGGGATCGGTATCACCATAGGCTAGAGTAAAGCTAAATGTTGAACCTTTTCCACCACTGTTATTGTTTGCCCATATCTTGCCCCCATGGGCTTCTATTATGCTCTTACATATGAAAAGTCCCAGCCCAGTGCCAGTCTCCGATTTGGTCGAGAACTTTGTAAATAACCTGGTCATGAAATCTGAATCGATTCCCTTACCACTATCTATTACACTGACGATAATTTCATGAGAATTCCTTTCAACAACAACACGTATGTACCCCTCATGTGTGAATTTTACAGAGTTAGCTAGTAGGTTATAGATAACCTGGTATATTCTTCCCTTGTCAGCAAAAACCAAAATCGATCCTATTGAATCGTATTGAAGCAGAACTTGATTTGATCTTTCTTCGTCCGCCCTCAAAGCGTTCTTCGTGTCCTCCAAAACCGAACGTATAACGATGTCGAGATCAAATGATCTCTTATTAATCCTCAGGCTTTTGCTTTCTATACGGGTTACATCCAAAATGTCGGAAGCTAATCTTACAAGTCTTCTCGCATTACGCATGATTGATTGAACCTGTTCATTGTCAACGGCCACCAACTGTTTTGTCGCCATGAACTGACGTTCAATGTACTGCGCCTCTCCAAGAATAGGCATGATAGGAGTCCTCAATTCGTGTGCAGCCACATTTATGAATTCTTTTTGCATCCTATCATGGATTTTTAGCTGCTTATTGGCGACAGCTAGGCGCCGATTAGTCTCCCCGAGTGAATTGTTGATTTCCTTAAGTTGACTTGTCCTTGATTTGATTGCGTTGTCTAACCTCCTATTCCACGATAGGACGATGAACGAGATAAATACAGCTACGCACGCAGTGGTTATAACCACTATAGTACTAAATGTGCTCAATTGATCTATTAGGACCCCCACTTCTGTCGCAAGACTATGGGGCACACTCACGTAAAGAGTCCATAGATGTTCGTTGCCTATGCGGACAGGCTGATAGGCCATGGTTACGATAGAATCGGTATTTGGGAGTTCTATGTCATTTACCCCACCATTCCTGTCCCTCAGTGAGCTGTTTATAATCTCATTATAAGAATTCTTGATGTCTTCAGAGACAAGAGATTGAAATTCTGTGGATAGATAATTCTTTCCAACCAATGAGGGTTCCCTAGCATAAACTATGACTCCGTCTCGGTCCATAAATCCTACATTACTTGCTACTTCGGGCGACAAATCTCTCTGTAGCATTTCGCCTACCGTCTTTAGGTTAATAGCTGCAACTATCACTCCGACTGGAGAGTGTCCGTTAGACACAATTGAGGAATTAGATATCTCAGAATCTTCATTGTCTGCTCCAGAACTTGCTTGAAAGATAGGAAAAGAAATAAAGAGTCTTGGTTCATTATCGTAAGAATTGAGGACATTGCTGTAGTAAGGAGATGAGGTTTCGAGAGGAATTCGAATAAACTCCTCAGCCGTTAAGTTTGAAGACCTGAACGAACTGAGATTTTTAGGATCTAGACCGGTCCACGACAGGATTCGTCCATCCTTATCAAAAAGATAGTATCCTTCAGTTAAATCGATTGTGGAATCCTGTGCAAATCTGAGTAGGATTTGGTTCATGCTTTGGTTGTCAAAACCTGCGGGAAGTGTATTCGATAAGACATCTAGCTTATTCACGACCGGATTGACGGTGTGAAAAAAAAGCCTCGAAAGATCAAATGCTGTTATTCTTGCGTTTGATCTTATATTATCAGAAGCCAGTTCTTCTACCTTGTTCGCTGTCATGGAGGAGTATTGGTAGGAAAGGAAAGAAGACAAAAAGCCTATAATTACTATGATTACTAGGATAGCAATATTCAGTTTTGAAAGCCTTGCTCCAATCATAACCTGCAATGCTCCCCTCCAGAGTTCATTTGGAATAAATCATAATGCGTGAACGACTTTTATACTTGTCAGGCCTGCAGGTGATTTGACAAGTTTACTGTTGGGTTGGAAGAACGATTTAGACTGCCTACTAACGATTTGTGAGGATTTGAGAACCATTTGGATTGACATGAATGATCTATTCTGTGTTAATATCTATTCTTCATAATATTTGCATTAATTCTTTTTCATCAAATGATTTAAGCTATAGATTTATTTTTAACTGGATATATTCGACAGTGAAAAAATGACAGATGAAATATTCATGTACGGCATTGCAGCTGGTGCATTTGCCGTCCTCACTGGAATACTATTCGGTTCAAGGAGTAAACGTAAGGCTGAAGAGAAAAAATTAACTGCCGGTTCAACTGGATCATCGGAAGGCGGGAGATCGGGAGCTATTTAGTAGTAGCAACTTGATTGGTGTGATATGTGTGGACTCAAAACCTAAATGATGTAGCCATCTTGAAAGCCTATATCTAGTATTCTCTCGTATTCTCAAAGTTCACGCCACCAGATGGGTAAACGAACAACGATGCTGACTAATCGTATGTTGGTCCGACTTGACGTCGCTAAAAGTAGTCACTTTTTGCTTCAAACATTACCTTTGGCTCAAGGATACTTGATCCCTTTTTCATAGGACATTCATTTATAGTGGCATCTTAGGTTCACTTCTTTCAGTATACTCCAGCTTTCAAAAGTTCTTCTTTCTCTTGTTCAACTTAAGTAAGATCAGCCCTGCAACCCCCCATAACATTATTGCTACAAAAGTCTGTCGGAAAAACCAGGCAATCCCACCAGCAACTGCAAAGGCCATCCCCAAAATTCCTATGGCCTGCCTCTTCCTTACCATTAATAGCATTTTCAAAGGGAAGGATCTCAAATAACCCTTTCGAAATAATTCAGTTCTTGACAACTGTTAATTCGCGAAATACCAGTACAGCTTCGAAAAAAATGATATATCAATAACCCGACGATTGAAATGTCAAATGATACCGGGAAAGGATAATGAATAGTCCAAACCTAGGTGGTCAAATATCCTTGTTGCAGACGGAGAATTAAGAATGTGTTTCACTAAAGATAACACTTGATACGACGAGAGGTCTAGCTTCAAATGCATCGAGATAGAACCTATGATGATGAACATTATGCCCAGACTTGATAAGTTGAGTAAACAGATTTGGTGGTGGGGAGCGAAATGGAAATATTGAAGCAATTATGAAAACACAAAGGCTATATACTTTTCCCGAAACGAAGTTGTATGGCGCTATTTGGAATATTTGGTTCGCACACTGTTGAGATGTGCCCTCTAAACAACAAAACAAGTGCTATGACTATGGTCCAAATGGCAGAGAAGACTGCAGACGCAGAAGATAATCATAGCAATTATGGAATAAACAAGATCATTGGCAGATATCACTCAGCACTAGAACACAAATTTATTTGGATCGTTGACGCAGAAAGCGCTCACCAATTAGAGAAATTCTTGATTGATATAGGCTCTGCTAAATTTAATTCGTCCAAAATAGTTCCATTGATAAATTTTGAAGAGGTCGTAAGGAAAGGCGCTGCTGAACTTCAAAAGTAGTGTTTT
>JAATVS010000148.1 GCA_014523695.1 Nitrososphaerales archaeon TH5895 | reverse complement strand
TTGACCCATTAAATCTCCTAGCAATAATGAATTACCAAAAAAACCGTATCATTTATAACCCGTATTCCTAGATCAGTTCTGACGCGTGTATTATAATAGATATACTTAATAGTATTTCCGTGCAGTATTCAGCTCTATGAAGCTTTTATATTCTGTTTTGTTGTCTGTCATATTTTTTATATTGATATTTTCTTCTGGTGGTTTAGCATACTCGCAAGGAGAAAATGCAACTTCAACGTCTGAACCACGGTTCTTGAGCATTCAACATGCAAAGTCTGGTTCGATATTTGAAGATAATGCTATATCATATACACTGGAATTGAATAACGTATCAGATAAGACCATATTATTTTCTGACGGACCGGAGAGAATAGTTACGTCTGTTAATACTTCCGATTTCATTGGTAACTGGCACTGGTACTGGTCGACGGGACCCAAGAGTTTCACGGCGGATCCTCCTAATGCAGCCTTGATTGTAGGAGATGAGGGTAGTCAGGATATAATGATTGTCGAACTGACAAATCCAGTGCATGATCCCACTGCAAAAAAGCTGAAGTATGATATTGTTCTAGAGAATACAACATCTACTGACATACCAAATGAGTTTGGACAGTCGACTTTAGTGATAGATGCCAGGTAAATAAGTCCTGCCTCATTGTGATAAATGCAGGTTTCTAAAGTCTTACCATGCCATTCATAGTTACTAGGTTCTTTAGCTTATCTGTGTAATAAACAAACATGGGAAGAACTATACCTCAGGAGCCTTTGCGTGTATGTTTCTCATTAAGCCAAACTATCAACAAATTTATTTATGATAATCCATGGTCGTGTATGTGATTCAAGAAGCTCTTATTTTTGTAGTTGTTTTGACGGTATTTCTGATCATGATAGCGACATGACTTTTCTACAACTGACGAATCATCTCTGGTTACATTAGTCGAAGAAATCAAAGCTGAAACACAACTCGTAATTGCAGACTTCTTGTCCAATAATAATAATTCATCCGATGTGCATGCAAGAAATGCTGCAGGACTAATAAAGGTGCTAGAAAATAATATTACCCAAACAAGTCCTCCATCATCAGATATCGCCCAAATATATGATAGAGGGCAGCGAAATTCTACCACGCTTGCTTTAGTTGTTGCAAATATAGTCGACGATATATTAAGGAAGTATGGAAGCGCTTTTGCTGTAGGATACGATATGACAAATATGTCGAATATGATGAATATGGATATGATGATGAACATGGATAATAGTCCGTCTCGCTCTGTGGCAATGGCCAGCAATACTACTAACGGGAGCATGGTATTCAATAGACAGTTAAACACCTCAAAGTTCACCGAAACCAGTTTAACGTTAGTTAACGCGGAAGATTATGAAACAGCTAAGGTTCTCTCCAGTAATATCAAAGACGTATTTAGTACACAATTACGGCCCAGATCACTTGTCAACGAAACTATCAATCTTATTGGACTAGAAAATAGTCTTGGGCAACTTGAACAGGCGGTGAATACTAAGGGCCTTCCCGAAGCTATGATGGATTTAGTACACATTCAAATTCATCCAACGTTGCAGAAAGTTTATGATTTAGATTTACGGGGAAATGTAATGTTAGGAATCTCAGACTAAGCTTATAACAAGTTGAGATATATGAACAAGGAAATCCGTCTAGATTTCTAAGCTGGATGTACAACCATAAATGAGTCACTAGTTCGAAATCATTCTCTAATTATGATTGATCTAGCCAGTCCTGCACTACTATATCGATTGCACCATCGTTTCGTGGTATTTCCTCAAATGGGGGGAGGCCTCTAGCGCCGATATATCCACAATGATTATCCCCTGGTAAAATCACAAAAAAATCGAAACAGTCTAGTCTACTATTGCCATCTACGTCTTGAAGAGGGGGTATTTCAGAGTCTACTTGTCGCTCAAAGTAATTCTTAGGTATGGGCATACTATGAGATATTCCTAATAATCCAAGTGCATTGCGCCCCTCAACATATCGATAGACATATTGCAGCATGTTGTCTTCAGAATCTCGTATATTATAGAAATTTCCCACAATTCTATTGATAGCATTTCCAAAGGTGGTATTTGCTGCAACTGAACTTCTATCAATGGCTGCACCAAGTAAATGCACTGATGTTATATTTAATCTACTCTTGTCATTCCATGTTTGATTACTGTTTAAGCTCGTTAAAGTACTATTGACTACGGCTGCGCCGAGAGAATGGGCAATGAACCTGATATCTGTATCCTTGCATTTATTTTGGAAATCAATAACAAATTGTGCAAGTTTGAGTCCATTCTTTTCTGCTATAATTTTTGCAGTTTCCCAACCGTCCTTGTTTATTGGTACGTTTGAATCCCAACTGAAACCGGTTAAAGGTATTGAATAATTATTACTGGTCAAAGAAATAGCTGTTCTGTTAAATTGCTCATTGGCTGATCGTTCATCAGTCCAAGCCCCATGAATGTAAATAACAATTTCCTTTTGTGTAGGACACACGATTACATTGTCACCAGTAATAGATTTGTAGTAGTCATAGTCTGTGCTATTATGATCCGGGATCAATTCACCGGACGAGGAATAATTGAAATGTCCACGAGTAGAAATGATGGAGTTGTTTGAGAACATAGGTTGACTAGTCATAGTCTGTCCCATAACAGGTAAAATAAAAACAAACGACAGCAGCTGCACTGCAAGAGTAATAGCAACAGACACTGGTAATACTATCGTTACCAGCCTAAATACAAAATCCTTATCACTTTGATGTAGTCCTTGTTTAGGTTGCAAACTAGATCTTAGTTTTCACACTTGCATTCATTTATAAGTTATGACTATAAGCAGTAGTAGGCCTAATCTATTTAGGGACTGATAACTACATCCAGTTCTTTGACCTGCGGTCAAACTTAAAAATTTGTCGTGAACTTTAATCCACGATGATCCCACAACCATCAATGTAGTCAGTATTATTATTGTTTCCGAGCTATTCAATATCTGATCCTGAATTCGCTCTCTTCTGGTTGTATTGGATTAAACAAGATTCCAAACACAGGGATCTTGATCGTGTATTCCCCTGTCTTTTGAAAATCATATGCGAATATAGGTATATCCATAGTCCCTGGGATCGAATGGAGTGGTACGTTCGGTTGCCCAGTTTGATTTGACGCTCTAAAAACCTCCTTACCATTCTTAAGTACAATAAAGTTAAAGTCTACATGCTCCTGTAATTCAGTTTTGTTTGGTTGTAAAAATCCAACCCTAAATTGCGTCTCCTCATCAGCTGTATTAGGCAAAGGTGCCAACAAAACTTCTAAACTACTTCCGTTCGTCAAGCTTCGCAAAACCGTACCATTATTGTTATTGCTTGCGAAAGCCGGTATAGATGTATTGCTATTATGGATAGTGGTAATTAGAATTATTGTTAATACTAGCATCGCCGTTGTCGGAGCAATCTTGACATGATCTTGAAGACAGTTATCATTATTTCTCGATAGAATCATGAATTTTTGATATTCAGCTCTACTGAATAATTCTGTATAATTGTATCGTTTTGAGATATACCTTCCATGTTTCAAGCATAAATTCGATACTAGGACTAATCTTGAAACAATTAATTGGATGAATTTGTTGCTAACAATAACTCTAAATAGCAATCATATTCAAGTATGTATTATTTATATGGACAAAAATCCCTTACGTATTATAAATAACTCTCTGCTCGCATCAGGATCCATGGTTTTGATATATTTTATATGCTTAATTCCTAATGTCGATGCCGTTAATTCCTGTTCAACAGTACAGAAATTAATTTATGAAGATCCTGATATGGGAATAAGAATTGAGTATCCAGCCAATTGGAAACCGTTTGATCATCAACTACTAATGCAAATATAATTGAATTCGTTCCAATTGTAGAAAGCGAGCACGATCCTCTCACTCCTTTTTTTAGTATATCGATAGAAGATCTTGACGACATTGGGATATCAAATAAGACTAAAATAGGCTTATCTTTGAACGTGAGTACTGAGGAAAATGCATTGAATGTATTAACTGAAAGAAATCTCAATCTTGCTGAATCTCTACCCGGTTTCAATGTCGTCGAATTGAACAGAACTTATCTTCTTCGAACACTCCTGCCCATAAGATAATATATACCTTCGAAGATCCAGGCTCCCCATTACACCCTGTTTTTGAATCAATGAGCGTCTGGACCGTAAGAGACAATAGAGCATATACCATTTCTTTTACTGCAGATAAATCAGGATTTCTGGACTACCTTCTGATAGCACAAGATATGCTAGATTCTTTCTCATTAAGAGGACCATCTAACACTAGTAGCATATCGTAGTACTGTAGCCCCAATTTAGAAAAGGTTAAGTAATACACCACATGAATAAAACTGCTAATATGGTGATAGTAGGTCAGACACTATTCTGACAGTCTCACAACTGGCCTACTATAACCCCTTGACTTAAAACCGTTATTTTGCAGTAACTTGGAACCATCGTTTTAAACACCTTTCCATTTTCTATAGATTAAAGTCGTTAGTAGCAAATGATATTGACATTCACTCTGCTCTAAAAATTGAACTCTTCCGTAATCCATAAAGACATATTATATCAATGTGTTTAGATTAATATCGAGAGCAGACTTCTAATACGAAGTCTCACAGCATTAATATTTTACTTAGATCTGCAATATATTTATCAGTACGAATGCGAATATATACAATAACTGCAATAATTGAATGTCTAGAGCTGTACCACATAACAGAATACAAATAAAAGAAAGAAGAGAGAGTGTTTTAGTACTTCTTACCAGGGGGATGAAAGGCCATGAAATAGCCAAGGAATTAGGAGTTGATGCATCAACCGTGAGCAGAGACATTCAGTACCTACTCTCAATCACATAATTATCTGAACAGCTTAGCTAAAGAAGCCCCTCCATTTATGTATCAAACCTCAATTGAAGGAATTAGAAATGTGCTTAAAGAATGCTGGAATATTTATACTGGTGAAAATAACAAAGAAATAACGGTTTCATAAACTAGCAGCTCTAAAACTGGCAAAAGAATGTAATGAGGCATTATTTAGACTCACTGCAGAAGGAGCATCAGTAATGTATGTTAGGCTTCTAGAGGAGAGAATAGTAAGAATTGAAACTAAACAGATCAATCGATAACTTAGCGAAGTTATCAGAATGCTGCTCTCCAATGATTATGATTATAAATCATACAAACAGATAGGCGTCCCCTTCAACAGATGGTTTCGAATTGGTTTTCCATTTATGCTGACGACATTAGCTGTTGGAACAATTATTTTGCCACCGTACTTGTTGTTAATTAGTTGACGAAGTTGCCTATGTATAATCGGCCTTCTCTTTTCCTTTTTGAACTGCACTTGGGACATGCGATTTCTCTATGTTCGTTGCCACACAACACATGCAATAATATTTGACTTGACTGGAGCTATAAACTAAAATTGTTTGACACCCTCAGAAGCTGATTGAAAGAATCTTGAAATCGATAATCGTACGGTTCGCCAATCCTACGCTGATTTATTTGAAATTTATTAGTCCTTTCTGCAATAACATCAAAATTCAAGGATGCTTGACCACGTTGTGTTTGACCAAGGATTCATAATAGGAAGTTCAAATGCTGCAAGCACCGATTTAGAATTAACGGTATGGATAAAGGTTGATAGTTGATAATCTCTCCCAATCGCAGTCACCATCAGAGCCATCCAACAATATCTCCCCATGTCTCCGTTTATATATTGTCAGTAATAATTCTGTATTTGTTCGTGCCTTAGCTTAAGGTCATGTATCGGCTAAAAATTTTCGTTAATAAATTGTTTAAGCCTGTTGACATCTTTGTCCCGTAGCAGGATATCATCGCTAAATATTTTCTTCTTTCCTTTAAATACGTCTATTCTTAACATGGAATCAGATGCAATTTCAATTATTAGATCAGGTCCTTTTGCTAACATCCCTTTTTCGCCTTGTGCATAGATAGTGCTGCTACGATTCTCCTTACTCTTCTCTATCCTGGGATTTTCGAATACCAAATCATATCTGTTAATCCTATCTTCAATTACTAAATTCAGCTTATTGGTATTGTTATCTATTGCGACTTTTAGTACATACTTTTCCAAACCTTCAATTTCAAGATTTGTTCCTATTGATGAGCTTACTTCGGATGTTTCTTTAGAATCGACACCTCTCGTCCATATCATGCCTTCTTTTGCCACCTGTATCCGAAATTTGCCTCCACTCCCTGAAACCCTCAAATGTGAATCAATGGTCTGTTGTAGTTCATCTGACGACATGGCCTTAACCGGACCTCTAAACCACTGATTGCTAGCCTCCTCAAAATCTTTGAGTCCGCTATAATGTACCAAATAACATTCCTTAGCATTCCAACTTCTAACAAGGTTAAATGCCTCAGCTACAGAGATCATACCTGTTTCATGATGATGATTATAACACTCTGTGCCTAGTATGAGTAAATCAGCATTCCAAAATACATTCTCGGATACATCAGATAAAGATAGAAAATCCCATCCAATAATTAGCTTCCGCTCCAAGACATTTACAATATATATTACCGATCCAGCTGGGCAGTTTTCTCCGTGAAAAGCAGAAACAGGCAAGATCGAGAAAGGTCCTATATTGAATGGTTCATTAGGCTTTATTACGTTAAAGTCTATTGCTCTTTCGATACTTCCCAGAGCATTACCAAGGTCTGCCATGACCTGTTGTTTTACATAATCTGCACACTCCCTTGTGCAGTAGAGTTTGATTTTATTGTTGTCTATTAATTCACTAGGCAGAGATAACATTTCCTTGATAAGTGGAGACAGATCTTTAATATGGTCTTCATGTGGGTGGGTTATAAGTAAAGCGTCCAAATTATATGTTATTGATTGTTGTAGCTCTTTTCTGACTAAAGATTCGTTTGGAGTTATAGAAGAACCGAGTATTGGAGATCCGCTCTTGGGTGAGGGAGGAGTAGAAGGTGTTACTTTTCCAAATTTTTTCTGTGATATAATATTCCCTAATTCCATTTCTGATAGACCTTTTCGAACACTCTTGGTAACGCCTTCGCCTATATCAAATAGTAAATGATACGCTATTTCTTGTTTTGAATTACCATCATTTTTGAATTCCTTTACAAAGAGTGAACATGAAGTGTTTGTAAATGTGCCCGATCGCGCTACTTCTTTACTCCGTTCGGATATTTCTGGACCACCTAATACAGTCCTACTTGGCAGAACTCCATTAATCCGTACCATAAGCTCACTCTCCGCAGATATATGCGAGTCAGAATGAGGCAAAGACCCGGAAGAGAGCATCTTATCTGTACTCAGCATAATAAGTCATTATATTCTGTGATTCATTAGTAATAAAAGTTAGCAGTGCAGGCAGTGCAGGAACCATTCTCGGGGTAAGCACTCGGGCCATAACGGCAAGCAGTAGACATTAGAATATATCATCAGGTAGCTGATCTAACACAAGCTACTTCCACCGCCGAAAACAATAGAATATTAGTAGGAGTATTCACTAATAGTAGTAACTCCAATGCCAAGCTCCGGTGGACGATTTTCTCAGTTCCAGAAAGACTACCTCAAACAACTAATTGTGGAATGTGAAGTCCAGCGTTTCACCGTCGAGGAGAGCATAGCCTACATTAAAGAGAGATTAAAAGATGAAATCTCTGTGGAGCATTTCTATTACATGAAAAGACAGATTAAAAAGAATCTAGGTACTAAGCTTGGCTATCTTCGCAAGGATCGAACAGCGTTCATAGCTGAGATTTTCTTTAAACGGGTAAGTGAATTAGAAAAGCTTCAGAAAGAACAATGGCGCTTATATAATGATAATACAGACAATCCCTATTTACAAAAAGATTGTCTCCGCGAACTGCATCAGCTAACAATAACGCTGGCAAATATGTATGACGCATTACCCCAACTTACTGGATTGTCATTCTTACATGATTACAATGGCGAGAATAGTTTTTCAGAGTTCTTGGAAGGTGACAGTCGCAAGGAGTCGTCATCACCATTGTCATCAGAATCAAGATCTTTTCCAGAAGGTAGCGAACCGGTAGTCTAAAAATGGACTGACCCCTCCCCGAACCGTCATCTAATGAATACAGCGAATAGGTTATCGGGACACTGGGCCGGGGTACCCTATACATCTAGGCATTGCCCCAATCTATTATTATATTATGACCTTTAACTACTTCTGCTGAATGGTTAGTGGATCGTAAATCCTCCAAATCGAACTTATTGTCTCATCGTCATTGACATGAAACCATGAACACACAGGGATCGTTACAGGAGACGTGAAGTATGCAGACATCGTTGCTATCAGCGAACTCCTTCTTGATGTTTGAATTCAGTCTGGCTTCGGTTTGTAGTTCCAAATATTTCAGGTATGTTTCAGCCGTCCGCGATTAGTCCGTACCATTGTTTCTTCCTAGTATTTTGTATGCTAAATGCTCTATAGGATCTTCATTCTCTTTCGCTGAATTCATAACCAACTCGACCGAGTTATCTGCCTATATGCACATTTAGGCAGATACTTCAAGTCTTGTTTTGTGTCCATCGTGGGCGGCGTCCATTCTAGTCTAAGCGTTAGGATGATTATCGCTCTCCATTCTTGCTTTTGCTATTTCGAATTTATCCGAATCTATTTCAATCCCTATGAATTTTCTCGCAAGTTGGATAGCTGTAGCCCCTGTAGTACCGGAACCCATCATTGGATCAAACACCGTCTGACCTTCGTATGTAAGTCTTGAAATTACATGTGCTGCTTCTATTGGAGATTGCTCCCATTCATGTAAGGCTTTTGATGGAGTAGTCGAATTTATAACGTCAGATAAGAAGTCATTTGTAGAAAGCTTGTTCCCTTTTACGAACCATAGTAGCATTTTCTTTTTTATGACAACTTGTCTTGGAAAGAATCTTGCAAATGATCCATCAAGAAGAATTGCTATTTGCCACCAATAAGTCAAACCAGCATTTTCCATCATTTCACATACTTTTGGTATTGCAAATTCACCTACATAGGTTACAAGGCTTGCCCCTTCTCTCAATACATTACTCGCAATAGTGGCAAGATCGTTGTATAGATAAATATGTTCTGTACCATATGGAGGATCAGTATAAATCAAATCTACTGAGCTATTTGGAATTGTTTTTGATTGTTCTCTAAAATCTCCTTGCAGAACTAGTATATTATTAGGTGATGATGAACTAAATTTTGAATTCTTTAGTGCAGCGATAGTCTCATTTTTCTTGATCTGTCGATGTATCTCATTGTAAGCTTTATCTATACTTATCTTCTTCCTATCTACTTTTTGCCTTAGTTCTTCAAATGAGTTCGGATCGTTTTCTGCAGCTTCTACTATCTTCCTTTCTTTATCGAGTGTATTACGGCTTATCCCAAAATATTTAGATACGTTGTCTTTTAGTCTGCCTGAAAATGTGGTCAATTTGACCACATTACTTTCACAACTGTTATTATCATAGCTACCTTTTATTATATGTGTTGACTCTGAGTGACTTTCATTCTTGGCTATTTCATTCGTTCTAGGTCTTCCTGCTCCTTTAGACTGTTTTTGCAAGTATTCCTGTACTGCGTTAGATAAAGCAACCCTTTCTGACGTTGTAAAGTCCTTCCTATTGGAATTTGCATGAAATTCACCAAGTATTATCTGTTCCAAGTTAACCCTATAGAAAGGGATCTCTGTTAACCCTAACTTAATACAAGCTTTTATCCGACGTTGTCCGTCTATGAGTTCGTTATCTTCATTGATGACGATAGGCTGCAGCAATCCCACTGAGGATATGCTTTCTGCAAGAGAATCGATATCTCCATCATCTTTTCGAGTCCTATCAGTTATTATGACAGAGTCGATAGATTTTGTTTTTGATATGGGGGTATCATTCATTGGAAGGCTTCTTGATCTCTCAACCATGACGTCGTATTGCACGTAACAACTGCTCTATTACTTCCTCCGGAATTCTTGCCGAGAACTGGCAAGTGGTGAAATTATATTCGATCTTGACTGGTAGAAGCTCCGAACCGAATTCGATCTGAGTAGTCCCTTTTATGATCTTACTTTTATATGAGTCTAAGGCACACTGCAGCTGAGTGCATCTCTTCTCACTCATAACATTTTCTTTATTCAATTGATCAAGTTGGGAATGTTTGTGCCGTAAATCATCCTCCAGGTCATTTACCTGCTTTTCTAAGACTCTAATTCTCTGTCTATCTACTTCTACTTGTGGCGCTAAATCTTTCTTGAATCCTTCAATTGGGATCCTATCTTCAAACTCATGTAAGGCTTCGTCCTTTAACCTCTCAACTAATGGTAAAGGGAATGGGTCCTCGTCTAGAAAATTTCCCGAGTCCGGATTGTTTTTCATCTTTTGAAAAGTGCACGATTCTTGCTTCTTCTGTCCAATGGAGCCATTTTCTGTTGGATTCATTCCAACAGAGTTATCGTTATTGTCATCACCACTAGTGTCTCTGCATCCCCCTCTGCCGTCAATCAAAACAGATGTCTGACTGCTGCTGCCACTATCATACATACCTGAATTTACAATTAATGGTTTGGCTTCTTCTTCTTCTTTTTCTATATTAGCTTCCTTAGCTTTTTTCCGCTTTTTAACTTCAGCGCTGATCTTACCAGCTTTTCTTTTCGTCTTGTCCTTAGCTTCTGGTGGCAGGTACTTTCTTATCGTATCCTCAGACCATATGCCACTACAATCAGATTCGATCTTGGCACGAGATACTTCATGGGAGAGATGTTCCTCTTCCCTAAGGATAAAGTATAACTCGGTTATGTATTTACTAGCGAGCTTCTTAGTTTTCTCTCTGAGCTCGTCTAGGACTTGTCGATAATGACTTAGCAATTGATTGACCCTCCCTCTTTATTGACACTTCTTGTAGTATCGTAGTCGGTCTGCCCTAAATCAATTTTAGAACATTCATAATTATTGTGTGCTAATGTTAGACGGTCGATCTTCTTACCCAGATCTCCAATTTGTTTTTCAAGTCGTTCATAAGGATTGAAAATATCCCGAATCGTTTTAATTGCAGATTTGTTCTTATGACTAGTCGATTCTTCAACTCTACACAACGTATCTTTACCCTTTGACTTGATATAGATACGGAACAAGTGTAAGGCATGCCTAACCTGTATCTTGATCCCAGTAAACTGAAACCAGTCATCCATCTTTACGTCCTTGTTTATATCACATTGTGTTAGATACCAATGCATAATATCTGGAACAATCCTTTCATGTTTGTCATGTAGAAAAACTACTAGCCGATCCCTTACCGCTCCTAGAAACACAATCAGACGAACAAGATCATCTTCTGTATGCAATGTGAAGGGAGTATTGCTGCATTCTGTAAACACCATTACTGTCCCACTGGGATAATAGAGATATGTGACAAGGGCACCAGGCCCCACAATTTCTCGATGCTCTTTGCTCTTGTTCCCTGGGCTAACATGAACGGGTATCTCGTTGTAGTATTCCGACCTTAATTCTAGTCTTAGTTGAATTTTATGGATATGTAGGGGAATATCACTAAGAATAGGCAGAATATAACCTTCTAGTGTTTGCATCACGATGGCGTCGTTAGTTGACTGATGTGTGCTTTGCGAGAAGGGTAGCTCCGTGACTCTTACTGGTGCATTCTTTGAAAGTCTTGCCCCAAAGATCTCAGCCTTCAGCGATGAAGCAAAGTATTGCTGAGGTTTGTGGTCTTTGATAACAAAGAGAACCTTCTTTGAAAGGCACCTCTTGAGCGTGTTTTGAGCTTGTGACTTGTGCTTTGCAAGCCCTGAGAACATTAGATCCTTAAATGTGATCCCTCTTCCGCTTATCTTGTACTTTTCGACAGCTAAGGTAGCTACGTCATGAGTCGTAGTGTATCTCCTTTTTCTGTTGCAGCTGACTTTATCAGACTGCACCGATAACTCTAATTGTGCATTTAGTTGTCGATCTAGAGGGGCATTTAAAGAATAATTTTTGTTATGGCTAATCAATTTATTTCTCCATTAGGCTTTTTCGATAATGATCTTTCTCTCATCTTCCCCGATCCCAAGGGCGCCTTGAAATTCTTAGTAGATTTCTCAGCGACTTCCAGACATGATTCAAGTTCCGAGATTCTCCACTTGTTTCTGTTAATTTTTTCTATGATCTGCTCGATGAGATTTCGTAGGATCTGCTTTGGTGCATAAAGGTCAGATAACACATCTAGTACGTTTTCAACTTTAATATTTCCGTTACAATGATTTGCAAATAAGCCGTCTGATTTAAGTTCTAGATATCCGTAATCACCAATGTTATGTGAATGAGGATCAACAAAATAACCAACGTTTATAGAAAATATATTATAATTTTTGATTAACTGACTAACGTTTTGTAGAAATGCCTCGTACTTTCTGGATACATCTTCATTGGTGTTGCCATTATTAGGCTGCGTTCTTACGGCGTTAAAGATTGGCTCTAATTTCCCAATCATATTTATTTGAGTTTCCCTCTTTATTTTCCGGAGGTACTGCTCGAGATCGTCTTCAACATAAGTTGAATCGTCATTGACTCTCTGCTTTGTTGAGGATTTGGATTTCCGGGCTGCCAATTTATTACTCTCCTTTATCCATTTTCTCAACGATGATTTTGCCATCGTCTTGACTTACCTTTACGTAATCACCTTTACCGATTCCAAGATCATTGGCGAATGACTTAGGCAGTACAATTGAAAAAGAATACTCGCCAACTATTCCTTGGACTTTTCTGAATGCATAATGCATTTTCATATTTTACATAAGGTATATAACATTAGGATATGAGAACTATTATAGGTGATGTACGAGGGTTAGGAGTACGTTAGGATTAAAGCAAAAAGAACAAAAGTTACCAGAGCGAGGATCGTTAGTTTTCTAAGTGTTAGTTCCTTTTAATGGATGATGCCAGTGGATTTGTCCCTACAGCAGTTCTCTTAATATTGAAATCATTGCAGGCATGCGCATACTTCCTAGAAGAACTATAGTTATTAGCTCAAAAAACTTAAAGTTGCTGGATAAGTATAACAACATGTTCTACAAAAACATTATAGGAACAAAAATGGTGAAATGTGCTCCTTACTCAGATTAGATGCAAAGACTCGTCCAACTAGTAGAATTAATCCAGTATTTTAATGATAAATTATTAGTGTAAAATAAACAAGTTCAAAAATGCTTGTCCATGTTATGTGGTATATTTGAGCATAAATTGGCTCCAATAATTACTATTGTGAAAGCGGCCTCCGATATCTATAAACCGTTTTACTGCAACCTTCAAGAATATCCTTATCTCCGCGGCGTCAGCACCTTCTAGCTTCAGGTCTTGCTAGAAAGTCTAACTGCATGGCCCTCGTTTTATGTTCAAGTCCTAGTTCTCTCATTAGATACACGACAAACTTCTGTATAGTTTGCGGAGAATCCTCTCCTTCACCTATTTTCATCTCGATTGCTTCTAACTGTCATTCTGTTGCTGTCCAGCGATTGGTTGTAAGTTGGGTAATCCTTAAGGCCATTTCATATTGTCCTAAAGAAGGAATATGAGCCACTGTCTACCCTGAAAGTTCTTTGCGATTAATCCTTCCACTACTCCTGCTAATAACACTCCTGAACCAAAAGTTGTATCAAGGGGTGTGGCCAAATAACCGATACCTACTCCTATAGCTGCATTAGCTCAAATCTCCTATAGAAAGCTTTTTCATAGTAGTGTTCGAACACTACTTCAGATGACAAGAGGTTTGGGACAGTATCATAGACAGGTCCGAGAAAGGAAACATGCCAAGATCATATTTACACTTTGTAAGGAAGGCCCACTGACAAAATATAAGTTATCAGTTTTAACCGGGATTCATCGTGCCGGTAGATATGATAGGAAAAATATCATCCAATTGGCATTGGATAAACTTGTAAAGTATCAATTGATTTACAATTATACGCCCTCTGTTGTGTCTGACGCCTATCGCTCCTATTATTTGGCAAATTGGTCGCACCCATTAACCCGATTAACCTTCTACAAATATCGAAATATCCACGAGAGCGACTATTTCTATTTCACTGAATATGAAGACCTAGAAAATGAGTTAGACGAGAGGTTTAGGAATGAAATACAACCGATGGCGCCACAGTTGAGGCTCGAGTATCTTTTGAACCTGCAAATCAACCATCTGACTGGAATGTTCGATAGAAAGGAGCATAAGATGAATGAAGATGCATTCCTATTAAAATTGAAAGATAAGAGAGAATTAGCCAACTCTATTTTTACAGATTTTCAAACGGCTACAAAGAAACTCGATAGCATTAGCCACCTGCAATCATCGCAACAATCACAGGAAGGAAGAATCGAAATAATGACCGACTTTCGAGATTCGTTCATACAGGTATGTAAGATTCTAGGTTTTGATGATATTATCTCCAGCGTTAGCACGGATGGGATTAAAGACTATTGGAGGAAGGATATGATAAAACTTGATAAGGCTGGAATTCTCAATTTAAAGGGTAATCTATACCACAAAAGCAAGTTTGATAACGCTATGAATAGGTTGATTGAACTTGTAGCGTCACGTAAGAAGGAGATAAAGGCAATTTTACAAATGGATTATGACGAAGAGACAAAGAGGCAACAATTCGGTGACGATTACAACCTTGAAGAGATAGCACAATTAGCACCCTTTGATATTTTGGTCGAGGCCAAATTAAAAAAGGAGCTAAATAAGCCATTAGACTACGTATCAGTTTGGAAAAGGTTCAATAGGGCTGGTCTACTGGAATTTACCAAGACAGGGCCTAGCTAACCCTTTTGCCGCTTTTGTTGTTGAGAGAATAATTCAAGCCGAATAATTAAATGCATACATGTGATTATAGATACATTCCCGACATAGAACAAATTACACTGGCCATTTTATATAATATGATGAAAATAGAGCTACAACTAACCACGACAGTTTTATTTCAATTGAAGTATTATAGATGCGACGACTGAAAGTCAGCAAGTACTTTTCTCTCAAGAATATTCCAGGGGCATAATGCACTTCTAATGTATTGATAGACAGACCGTATTCTCGATTTTCAAACAGGAAAAAGGAATTTACGCGAAACACGTTCGATCACCCCAATAGCAGGGAAACGAGCATGAATTTCACCCATAAAAGCTAACATATCTATCGTCAAAAGGG
>JAATVS010000147.1 GCA_014523695.1 Nitrososphaerales archaeon TH5895 | reverse complement strand
TAGTAGACTTTGCCAATTTTGCACGAGATACTGGGCACACAGTACGATTTATCGAATTCATGCCTCTAGATGGCAGTGGGATTTGGCAATCAAATCTGGTCTTTAGTAAGAAGGAGATGGTTAAAATAATTAGTGAAAGAATGATGGAAATTTTACCTTTGAAAATGTCTCACGCCAATAATGATCATAATACAAACAGTACGGATCCTGCTATGCTTTATTCTTTTGCTGATGGCAAAGGCATAATTGGATTTATTCCTTCTATTACCGAGCCTTTCTGTGGCAATTGTGATAGAATCAGGCTGACTTCCGACGGTAGACTTTTAACGTGTCTTTTTGAGAATCCAGGTCATGACCTTGCTAGCATGCTGCGAAGTGGAAAATCTGAATATTATATCAAGAAAAATATAACTGAGAACATAAAGAAAAAACCTGAGGGCATAATCAAGCTCATAAAGACGAATAAGCTAAAACCATCGCTGAACTTGATGCACACAATAGGTGGTTAATATCATGACCGATGAGAAACTAGACGCGATGATCATAAAGATGAAGGTATTCGCATCACCCAAAGAGACTCAATGCCAGTAATCCCAAGGGTTAAGTTAGTACTACTCCAGAATAGCTAAGTAGAATTGTTTAGGGATCTGGATTCATCTTTAAGTATTTTGAACACGAATGTATATAATTTATAAAAATTCCATGGGTGAGTCATATAAGTCCCTATGGAGGCTTTTGCATACTACTACTATATTTCGACGCGTGCACCATTAACCACATTAGTAATTCTAATCTGTTCCCCACCATCATATGTTGGATCTATACCAGGAATGGTCAATGGAGATGGTGGTACCTGGGTGATATGTTCAATCGAAGGTGGACTAGAATCGTTGCACATCTCAAACCATGCCCTAACCCGCTGATTTATTCCATAATCCGGATCAATATTTACTCCTTGATGCTCCTTACAACCCTTAATTCTTCCCACCTCTATGCCATCAGCTGTTATCCACACTGTACCCCCGTCTAGTAAATTAGACACACCAGTCCTAGAACCACACTGAAATACAGGGGATGGGTTTATTTGCGGCCTAGGAGGCCCGGCAGGATAGTCTTCAGTATGAGCACGAACAACAACGTGGTTGGACCAAATACTCTGTGCCAAGCTATTGCGTTGTCTAGCACGAACCTGTTGTCCTGTAGACAGAGCGTTGGAAAGAGGAATTGACTCGCCGTTTGGCATTGGAAATCCAACCTGTACTGGATTTTGGATTACTCCGTCAATCTCTATGTCTATTTCAGCATGGGGTTCAAATGCCAGCAGAGTAATTGATATAGCGCAACTATATACTGGTTCCTTGATAATCGGAGGAGATAAAAGCTGCGGATTATCTTTTAAATCTAATCCTTTTGTTGGTACTTCATTGTTATTCTCACCCATAGCTATCCGCAATCCGATCGAGTGGCATTGCAGTCTGAAAAGGCACCTTCATTATTCATTCAGCCACTATTTTATCCGACTTCGATGGGTTTGGGTTATTGATATACCTTTTCAACGTACCTTCATTCAACATCATGTCCATTTCATAAAAATCTGAATGATGATCAGATCTCTATGATCTTAGGCCCCTTAAATTCGATCTGATTTCCGTTAAATTTGGTCAACCTACAAGCAAAGGGATCGTCCTTGTGGTAACACGTTGCTTGTTCTTGTAATACGCCTAGGGCTATTTCTTCGCCCAATATTATTGATTCTATATAATCAGAACGATAATGTACACCGGCCCAATTTCTTCCTATGGCTACGTTAGCCGCTACTTTATTCAATTCATCACCCACCTTTAGTGAGAGTCCGGGCGGTGCATCTTCTATACCAGTTCCATCAGCTTTAGGTCTTTTAGGATTCTTAGTAGTATCATCTTCGTCAAACCATGCTTTTAGTATAGTCACACACGCACCCGCCACTGTCGCATGACCGGCTCCATAGGAAGGGTGAGTGGGAGAACCTTCAGGAAAAGCTTGAGGAAGAAGGTAGGAATTGTACTTAGTAAAGACCTTTGGCAGTACTGCGGAATCTAATATCTCAGTGTGAATAGGATAATCAGGGGTAGGATGTGTCAGGTCAGTATCAGGAGATGGAGAATCCCTATTTTTCTGTCTATGGATGAGCCCTCCAAACGCTTCAGGCCGAAGCCGTCTATGCACACCCCATTTTTGAAACCACACTGCCTTCAAAGCTCGAGTAGCTACCTCTGTTACTAGTGATAGAATATGAGGCCCTCCAAATACTGCAAAACCATCTTGCGTGTCAGAGTTCTGGTATGACAGAAGTGGATCAAACTTGTTTTTGTCCCCCAACAATATTAAACAAGCACCAAGATAGGCCTGGTACAAAGCATCTACATGTACGTAACGTGCCAGATCGCGGGGAGTAAGAATAGGTCGTTCATTTGTCTCTAAATCATCGTCAGGAAACATAGATTCGCCATCTTGAAATTTTAGCCATGAATCATAATTTGTCAAATAATCTTTATCGCTCTTAACTTTACGTTGTACTTGTTCTAATTTTTGTGGTCCCCATGGAATCGGTTGATACAAAAATTGGGATATATACGGGCCGATCCGATCGCCTGGTGTTGCCCCTCTAAATATCGTACTACTAGTTATAGGCTCTACTGGACTTCCAGGTTTTGGAAAGGGGTGAGGAAAGTCACTATAATTTGTCGGCGATAAATCAGTAACCGCCTCGTCAATGATAGAATTTGAATCGAATTGTCCAAATGGTACATCTCTACATAAAGCCATCCAATATAACTCAGCCATTTCTCCTGCTGCTTCTGCACTATCAATTCTGGGGGCTTTCCTTATAGGTATATCTTGAGAATCGGGGCCTTCTAGATCAAACATAAGTCCTGCTTGTGGACTAATGAGTTTTCTGGGGGGATTAGGGGGAACTCCTCCAAGTGGAAGTTTCCCAAATTCATCTGGATCTCCAGATTTCATCGCTTCAACCAGCTTTCTATAATCCTGATTTATTACCTCGCCTGCATCTCGATCAGTCTTAGGATGGTGTCTGAACCCCTTTGTATAATTAGCAATAAAATTTCTATTTCCGTCAGCATCTTTATATTCATTTTCTTCACCATTATTCTCATGATCGTCTTCAAAATCTCGATCTTTCGCTATTTTTGCAGCTTTAACACGTATTTCATACGCATCGTCATGGCGTCCCATGCGTAGTTTGTCCACACTGTAAGATAAAAAGTTTTCCTGTCTCGGAGACTTAATAATAATAATATCTTTTATTAAGAACTGTAAATACCAAATTCCGTTACAAAGATAAATATTCGGTAGATAGGCAAAACTGTATCGAAATCACATAAAGAGATGATTTCTAAATATTATTACGTTGCTTCACATACAAGCAACTTTCAGACAAATTCATTCAAGTTCAGAAGCAGCCTAGAAATCGCCATTTACAGTGTTTTGATTAAACAATATTATCTCATTATCTCTTTAACTGTGACTGATTCAAGAGGTATTTCATCCGAAGTTCAGAAAAGTTATATCAGTAACTATATTCATGCTCTTAAGTTAGCTGCGCCCCTTTAGTAGTTTTATTTCACTGTGATAATGATTATCCTGAAGTATACGAATTACTTGAAGAATATGGTTATACAATTCATATCAGATTAAGAGGAGGAGAAGATGAAAGAGGTATCAATAAGATGAAAGTGATATCTGGATACAGAGCTAGACATTGAATTGTCGAAAGAATACATTCTTGGATGAACAGGTTTAGACGGTTATTAATTAGATGGGACAAAAAAGTAGAGAATCATACTGCAATGTTACATTTTGCTTGTGCTTGGATCACTTACAGAAGAGGAGGTGTTTTCGGATAGGCTCTTATACGGTATTAATTAATTCAGCTCTAGAAAAAAATGTATCCTTAGATCAGCATCACCCACGTAGGCGTTTTGAAGAATAGCATTTGAAAGACTGGAATTTCTCAGATCAGCATTGTAGAAACAAGGTTGCCAAGATCTTTTGTCATACGTATGATAATTGGGGTATCGCTACTGTTCGATCATTCGGATCATTTGATCAGACCAAGTTGCCCCCTCCATCTTCATATTTGTTCCGTATACTAGAATCTCAGATCATTCTATATTGTTAGAGCTACCAGTAATTAACTAGGAGAGTTTGAAGAGATATCTCCACGAAATGGTATTTTCGGTGTCACTGAGGAGGGATCATCCAAAGCCGTAGCAGATGGTTATTATCTATTGACAGAACCATTTCACAGGTCAATTATATAATACATTACAAAGACGCCCCTGACAACCCTTTAGAAGACACTAATTTTAAACATGATATAACATACTTAGTGATAGTGAAAAAAAAGCTTAGCAGGTTATGATTCTAAGGATAGGCTAGCTTATGGATACCAAGATACCTTATGGGAGATACCTTTTTTCTAACTATTATAATTGCTGTTACTCCAATATAGAGCAATTGAGCTATTTCAGTTAGTAGAGCCATTGGATTTCTATCTTGTAATGCAGCATCTGTGATTTCATTTGGAATTCTAGTTAATGCCAATAATATAGTCAACGCTATTGTTCCTGCCATCCCGATGTAATACCAACGTAATCCCCAATTTTTGATCATTGGTAAAGCCCATAACATCTGAGCTATCCCTGCTACAATAAACAGGGCGTCAGTATATGGAAGTAATTCCATTGGAAAATTATCTGGTTTCAGAGAAGATCCTATCATCATAAGATGAAGTATTCCTCCTGCTAAAGTAGCAGCTGCCGCGATATATCCAAGTAGATGACTTTCTGTGTTAAGAGACTGCTTTTTAATAGATCTGACTTCGTAGGAGGCAAGTGAGGAAGTCATCTTATTTTTATTTTTTTTCATAATTTTATTGTATAATTGTAAGAGATATAGTCTGGTCAGTATTAGAGCAAAAAAATCACAACTGATCTTAAGATAACTGTATTCCAATGTATCAAATATAAAGGCGATTATTAATCAAAAGAAATGCTTACCACATTCCTTAGAATTAGTTAGGTTTTTGATATGACATAGTACGATACCTTTCGTATGCTAAGTCGTAAGTGTAAGTATAAAGTGATAGGTGCAAAGCATTACTCACGTTAAATTGTACATTTTCATATACGATACATTTATTTCCATCCTGAATTCTTTTCAGAATTTCAAAAGTGATCTAGGAACCTATTATGTGTCAACCTGGTCTAGAACCGATTGATTAAATCAATAATCTGCCGAAGTTATAATGCATAGGTGTATTACGTAGTTAAAAAAGAAAATTTCATTTAAATAACAAATTCTCCTTATTAATGTTAATGATAAATAACTGGCTTTCATAAGCTATATGGAGTTGTTGCATATAATAAAGACTGTCATGAATTAATATCATACTTATTTGATAGATCCATCTTGATATTAAGGAGTGTTAATCTTCAGTACACATTTAACTATATACATATGGAAAATAAAGACTCTGTTTATAAGAATACATTTCATAGACATAGTAAATTTCACGGCTGTACAATTACTACTTCTCAAACACCAGTCAAACGCATTTTGATTCTGGGAGGGAGGTTTTGCTGGAATACAAGTTTTAAAGAAGCTTCAAGCAGAATTTCAAAATAATGCCGATGTAGAAATTACATTGGTGAGTAAGGATATTACTTTCTGTTTACACCTATGCTTCCAGAAGTAATATCTGGTACGATAGAACCAACACATATAGCAACACCTCTTAGAACCTTATGCAACAGACGAACTAAATTTTATGAAGCGAGCACAGTATCTATTGAGTTACAAAATAAACAAGTTGTCATAATACACAGTGTGGATGACAATAATAAAGGTGTCCAAACTAGTTGGCAACACCAAAGCAGCAGTATCTGTTATCACATTTTAAAGTACGATTATCTTGTTCTTGCGGTTGGGAACGAAACAAATTTCTTTGGAAATACGAATATTGCCAATCATGCTTTCACTATAAAAACCTTACATGACGCCATAATCTTGAGAGATCATATTATAAATATGCTAGAACAAGCGGATCTTGAATATGAGAATGAAGAACAACTAAAGCAGTTGATGACCTTTGTCGTAGTTGGGGGAGGATTTGCTGGTATAGAAACAGTTGGAGAGATAAATAGTTTTATCCATAATTCCATCGATAATTTTTATCACAATATCAAATCCAAATATGTTAGAGTTATACTTGTTGATTCCCATGGGAGTATTTTACCAGAGGTAACAGAAGACTTGTCCAAATTTGCATTACAAAGCCTAAAAGAAAAAGGGGTCGAAGTTATGTTGAATTCACGCGTTATGAATGCAAGCATGAGCACTGTGAACCTGAACAATAATACAATAATATCGAGCAAAACCTTAATCTGGGCTGGAGGCGTGAAGCCTTGTAAATTCATAACTGATCTGCCATTCTGTGAACATGATAAAGCCGGACGAATTATGGTTAATAGCTATCTGGAAGTCATGGGACAAACAGGCGTTTTCGCCCTCGGAGATTGTGCATCCATATTAGATCCTAATACAGGAAAATCATACCCACCAACAGCACAGCATGCAATAAGACAGGGGACAGTAGTTGCTAGAAATATAATCTCCGAGATTAAGAGGATAAGAGAGTACAATAATCGAGGAGCAGATAACAACTTTAAGACAAAAATCAATTATAAAACGATAGGAGTGATGGCAAAAATTGGAAAGAGAAATGGCGTAGGTATTTTACTAGGACACAAAGTACATGGGTTTAATGCATGGCTTCTGTGGCGCATATATTATCTAGCTAATCTTCCAACGTTTGAAAAAAAGTGGAAGGTTGCACTAGATTGGACTATGGATATATTATTTAAAAAGAATGACATAACTAGACTGAAAACATTTATAGAAGTAAATAACACTAGGTCTATCGTTGACAAAATACAGCTTCCTGGAATTAGAGAAAGATGAAAACTACACATAGTTTGAAAATGGAATCACTAGCAAGAATATTCCGTGTCAAAATGAGTCACCCACACTTGACCGATAAAACAACTATACTTTAATCTTTCATGACTGAAGTGCATCTGGGAGAGAACTGATTTTGCAATACCTTATGACTTTTCTTTTCTGTAGTTACTTTGATTTTTATACGTGATAAAATGCCATGCTACTTCAAATGATATGTGTGTTACTACAAATCTAGCCATTACATTTAGCAGATCTTCAACCGATACTATCTATCCGTATAAACAAAAATGACTCAAATTAGCATCAATACGTGAGACTTCTCATTATATAGTCTTTGGTTGTTATGTCAAATAAGCATAGTACAAATGCGTACAATATGAAGAGATCAAATAATCATAAGTCCACATTGAAAGAATATGTTCTGAAATCTAACTGAAGATCAAGAAAACAAGGTGGGAAATTAACACACAAAGACCATCATTAGATGTAAAATCCCTGCGATCATGGTAGTTGCTGCTGCTATGTAGAATAGGACATGATTTTCGGGAAAAGTTTTTACACTAAACTGCATGATATTTGACAACTACCGTAAAACGCCTCCATTATTGAAGTTCTTTCTTAACCCATAATTCATATCATATAATAGCTTCAGTTTCTTATGTAGTAATGTTATAATCCTTTACGAGATATATCGATGAAATATGATTAAACATATTATTTGCTAAAGTTATTAGAATATGGCTGAAGAGGAAGTGATTGTTCGGAGATGAATACTCCTTCAATAAGAAGACAGGAACTAATCAACGAGAAAAGACAGTACAAGAAAGGTGCGAGTGGTAAAGCTATCTTTGGAATTGTAGTCAGTATTGTTTTTATAGCACTGACTGCTTTTATAGTAGTTGTAAAAATACTGCCTAGCAATACAAATTTGGATGATAACATCGGATCGATAGAGTTGAATACAGCAAAAGAAGCAATCAAAGCATCATCATTACCCGTTACTCATGCAGACGTGGGAGAGGTCAATGGTTTAGTCACTAGTCAAACTGGACATCCTGTTAATGGAGCATCTATAGTAGCGTATAAACAAATGGGATTAATATACTCAGCAGATATGAATGCAGGCTACTCTGCTTCCGTAGCAACCAATTCTCAGGGTGCATATTCATTTGATAGTCTTCCGTCTGGCGTATATAAATTCACAGTTACATATCCAGACGGTGATGTTCAAACAATAGATAACTATGCAGTATGGCCCAGCACAAGTTCTTCATATGTCTTTGAAGACTAAAAAAGAATAGATCCATCACCCATGAATAAATAAAATTCATTTATTTTTTTGTAATACTGGTTCATTGGCATTTCAAATGAATAATTAGTTCTATCGATATTTCTTATAATTTCTTGCTTGATTCTTCTTTATATAGAAGATAGCGATTTTTGAAATCCTCCCCGAAGGTATCAATATACTGATCTGCATTACGTGGTTCAATTGCCTTTGCAAGTAATATGATTAATCGTTTTACATCCTTATCATACACTAACTGTTCATTTATAATCACAGATAATAACAGATTGAATGATTTAGAAATACCAAGAATATGATAGGAGTGTAATTGATATAAGACTGCGTCAAGATAGTCCCCATCCAATATCGCTAAGCAAAAATCGAATAATAAATATTCTATCGGATACGAGCAACCTATCTCATGCAGCTGGATATACCGCTGCTGTGCCGATTCTAGAAGAAAAATGTTCTTCCATTGCCTCCTGTGCCGTGCTTTTCGTGCTTCTTTTTCGAGTTCTTCATTTATGAGCCTTATGATATCCCTCAGACTGCCATTACGATGTATACTGTCAAAGTAAAATTGGGAGTCAATCGTTATATTCTCTGCAAGCCGACCATTAGTCGGAAGATTGCCAGTGATGGGAATATATTCAATTAGCTTTAGTATCTCTGCTGAATCTATACTATCCGATTCATTCACGCCGTTATTCATAGTTGTTATGTAAATTATATAACTTTATTATAAGACTTAGCCTGAAACCTGATCCCATAAATAACGATAGATAACATAGCCCCTCAGTGCTAAGGAACTAGGTATTGATGTTGCCACAGTTATAGATATACTTTCGAAAATCCAAGACAATCCACAGTTAGAACCAGCAAATCCCTCTATATTGCTGGAAAAAGAAAAAAACCTCGCTCTTTACGAATTGATAAAGAGTGGAGAATCAGATACGCTTGAATTCAAAGCATCAATGTTAGAACCAACCCCGTCAGTCCGAACTAAGCCCAATGAGACAAATAATGAAAACTTAGAGAGGCAGTTTAAAGGCATGAAAGAGACTTTGAAGAATGAAGTCGTTACCACCATCTCTGCATTCATGAATTCAGCTGGCGGAATACTACTTGTAGGCGTACAGGATGATGGCTCAGTTTACGGACTTGAGAATGATTTTAAAGTTGCTGGACGTAGTAAAGATTGGGACGCATGGTTACAGCAATTAGCAAGTCTCATTAAGGAAAAAATAGGTACGGAATTCTTCAGCTATGTTAAAGTGGAACGGCTGGGCATGATAATAAGACAGTTGCTAAGATAGTGGTAGAAAAAAGCCGTCGTCCTGCATATGTTGAGATTAAAGATGCAGCATTTTACGTAAGAAGTCTCAATACTACCACACCACTCAACACAAGACAAGCCCATAATTACATAACCGATCATTGGAGAAGTTTTTGAATTATATGTATTCCTTAGGTAGAATGTATTGTGGCGGCATCGAACTAAACTAATTGAAAATCCTAGAAGATAAATATTTTTTGGCATCGGTTAACATACGAGTGGGTACTAGTAGTAGTTAATATATAACCATCACACAACTATATACTATGTATATTTCAATAATCGTTGTATTGGCACTATTGATGATGATACCGATAAGCAGTGTATCTGCAACCGGTGTAAGACACGACTCAGGCGATGATGCTACAGCAGAGGAACATGAGTGTTGGATAAACGGCTATGATTCCGGTTTTGCTGGAAAGTACGACAAGGATAGGGCTAGAGAATGTATAGAGCATAGCGATAATTACAATAAGATGTGGACTGACGGTTGTCAATCTGCTGCACTCCGTACAGAAGAAGAATGCGGTGAACTAATCAATAATCCAGTAGAAATAGAAGACTATGAGGCGCTATATGACCAGAATAAAGCAGCCTGTCGGATGTATGGATCAGAGGACGGTAAAGCCGATAAGCCTTATGATAAAGAAAGGGCTCATGGATGTCAAGAATTTGACGGCTATTCAGAGGGATATCAATCAGGCTGTGAAAATCATACTACACAAGCCAGTTGTGAATTACAAATTCTTGGAGAGAAAAACTACTGTCCTAGTCATCCAGATATTGTAGCATGTGTAGAATTTTTGTATAATGCTACTAACAAAAAACCAGCAGAAATTTGTTATGCTCCTGGTGGATGTTTCAAAGATCAAAACACTGAAAAATATTGCCTCAACTATAATGATTCAACTTTTTGTAAAACTGTTGGAGATATCTGTGACGCAGGTGGCTTTGTAAGACCTGAGTATCCATATTGTACTAACAAGGCAATTAATAGTGATGATATAATGGAAAATGATATGCCTCCAGATGGAGAAGGTGTATTCTGTGACATTGTAAAATTCAAAGTGGGTTGCTATGATAGAAATGATAATCCTGAAGAATTTTGTCTAAGATATCCTGAATACGAAGTATTCTGCAATGTTATAGACATATGTGATGAAAATGGTAGTGTAAAGCCTGAAGATGAATACTGCAAAGTAAGCTGATTAAAAAAATCTCTTTTTCTAATTTCTAATATATAACATATACATCACCATACATCATGTATATATCAATAATCGTTGTAATAATAATCATGTTAAGCA
>JAATVS010000146.1 GCA_014523695.1 Nitrososphaerales archaeon TH5895 | reverse complement strand
TGCCATTGATGGCATTTGCTACGATAGTAGACTATGATGATGAACCAGAAGAACAGGAAGAATGTGAAGAGAGAAGTGACTACGATCATCTCTGTAATGGCTCAACTGGAGTAACTGGTGTACCATTCTGTGATCTGTACGGCAACGCAACAGAGAGAAAAGAGCAGTTTCCTAACATGACAGGAAATCGGTGTTTTGACAGAATGGCCAATCCAGTAAACTTCTGTGAGACTTTTGATGATCTAACCGCAACCTATGAGGATTGTAGAAAGGTTCCAGGAAGTGAAGAGTTTTACGAATACCTAAAGACAGGTGGACCTGATGAGAGTTGTTTGTTTGATGTATATCAGATAAAATGTCAACCAGATCCACTAACTGATGAATGTCCTCCTGATTTTGGTTCAAATGAAGATGGTTATTGTTTTCCAAGGACTAACGGTGAATGGAAATGTCCTGACGGTTATCATGGAACAGATGATGATGAAACAGGACAATGCTATCCCAATAGTGAAGGTTGTGATGCATATATACTTGCATACGAAGGAGATGATAAGGTAGAATACATTCTAGTGGAAGGTGAGGAGGAAGGCGAATCGGATATGTGTAGAGATCCAGGTAGAATATGTGATGGGGTAGCTTGGGATAATGTCTCCAAGAAGAAGGTAGAAGAACCAATCCATCCAGATTGTGACGACTACTTAGAATTTAAGAAGAATAATTAAAATGCCTGCCCTTTAAAGTAGGCTGTGGCAGGTCAGCCATCAGTTATCAATTTTGGAGGAGGTTCAAGCCCCCTTGTTATCATCCTTACTATTTTCTTTATCAGCTATAGCTTACTACGTTTTCATACGAAATCCTAATTTTCTGAATAAAAAGAAAGTAAAAGATATTTACTGTCTTCCTCTTACTTTGCCTTTAATCTGATAGAAATTGTTGTTTCATCATACTCCGTTATAAAATCTACAGAATTTTGTAGATTTCCAAGAAACTGAATTAACATCTTGTTGCAAAAATAAGAGCAGTTTTCTCCCAAGTTGTGTCTGATTATAATCCAGAAAATATCTGGATATCCATGTCAATTACTGATCTTATTCTCATACTACCGATGGAGATGAAACAGGCCAATGTTATCCCAATTCAAACGGCTGTTCAGACGCTGCTCTGCTAAGTGAAGATAGGTCATCTCGTTTGAGTATATATTGCTCACAGGAGATGATTCACCAAATCCATATGACACATGTGCAAATCCTAGATATCTATGTGATGTTAAGCCGGATCATATTGGATGTGAGAAGTTTAGAGAATGGCATTCCAAGTATTATCCTGATAATTGATAATCAGAATATAATAACGAAACTACCGATTTTATTATCAAGAAAGTGTCTTCCTGGTTCAGAACAGCTTTGTCCTGAAGCGTACGAAAATGGTTAGGACAATGCTTGTAGCCTTGGAGGATGTCCAGAAGGTTATCATGGAGAAGACAATGATGAGTCTGTACTGTCAATCACTGGTAGACAGTAGTATATTAAATACGAAAATCCAGCACACACAAACTGCACAGCTCATAAAATCTATAGACAATATCATGAAACCTGAATGTTAGGTGTATTATTCGTATTATTTTCAATCCTGTCAAAAATTGGGATGAAATGCTTGTTCCTCATACAATTCTTGTTGTGCAAATGACGACACGGACGATGTACTGTCACTCAAATTGACGACTACCTTGTTTGTAATATTTTCAAGCATCTTTTCATAAAGCCTTTCAGTCTCGACTAATATTGGTTCCTCATCATTTTCTGGTTGGATTGTAGACTGGTTGTAATAGAAAGAATGAAATTTCTGCGAGTCTAATCGTAATAATTCGATAACGGATTGAATAGCCATTCTCAGTAACTGCCTACGTCCTGCTAGTACATTTTCAACCTCTCCTTCAATTGCTTGTATGACTTTGTTATATTCTATGTTGTTATCTAGAAAGTCCTTTACGAAATTCTGGAGTCTTATCTTCTGCAATTCTAGCTTTGCTTTTTCGTCTTTTGATTCTTTTATGGTTAATTGAAGCTGATCCGCTGTTGTCATCATTCCTGAGATCTCGTTGCATAATCTATGGTAGTCCTTAGCTGAATTGCTTTTTTCATCTTCTAATGAATTTAATTCAGCTTTGAGTCGATCATATTCTAATCGAACCCGGGGGAGATGCCCGTTTGCGATCTTGAGAAGCTCTATAACGTCATCATCACTCATTCCCAAATCCTGAGCTAGTTTGACAAGGTTCACGTACGCCCAAGGGTTATCCTTGATCTGGAGGTAAACCCTAGTAAATTCGGTGCATCCTAGCAACATATAATATTGATAATGATAACGTAATACTTCTTCAGACTTGAGCCCTAGTATAATAGCCACCTCTAAGGGGGTCTTATCTTGAGAGTAAAGTTCAAAGACTCTAGAGGATATCGAAGTAGTCTGGTCTAGACCTGCTTTGTTCAAAATAGCCTTGATTGTGTTAGGGCTCACCCCTGCCTCTTTTGTAATCTCCCTATAAGTTTTCCCTTTTTCAGCTAATGCTATGATGAGAGCTTCCTTTTGCTTTCTGAACATTCACCTTCTAATTTGTGTCTTGTTGATTTAGCCTTTGCTATCTTTTGTTATTACGTGATATTGTAGCGCTATTTCTTGTAATTTACTATGGCCGTATGGTATCGAAATGAGCACGAATCGTGCTCATTATGACACACCTGTTGTTCGAATTCTCTTTATTAAGATACCATATAGACCGGAGTTATCTTTTTGAAGTTTTTTCTAATCTGATTGGTTTGTAACCAATATAGATCAAACACTTGTCATAGTTGATCAAAATTACTTGTTTGATACTTGTTCTAAAGGAACTCGTTTAGCTTCATATAAAATTGTAGCTAACACCATTTTGGTTACTGATGTAAGAAACTCTAAATCGAGATTAGAGGGTACGTCAGCCGAACTATGATAATGAGGATTGTTGTGTTCAGCAGATCCGTCGTATGCCCCTATCACCACGTAACCACGAGATTCAAATGGACAGTAATCGCTAGCGTAAACAGGACCAAGCTTACCTTCTAAATCTGTGTAATCGGAAGCCATTTGTTTCATATGTTCAGCGAAGATTTCTGAAGCTTTATCATTTTCTTTTACTTCGTTGCAACTAAATTCACCATTATCATTGTCTACGTCTACTTGAACAGTCTTTTTAGTAGGAAGAAATCCCGGTTCACCTATCATATCTAGATTTATTACAAGTTCGAGAGCGGCTTGGTTATCTTTTAGATATTGAGCGTAATGTTCCGATCCCCTTAAACCCTGTTCTTCTGCTGAGAAGAATACGAATTGAATATCATATTTCAAATCTATCTTGCAAAGTATACGAGCTATCTCCAAGATTGCGGCAACACCACTCGCATTGTCATTTGCTCCAGGTGCGCGCGAAACTATATCTTCAACATTCTCGCCTAATATAGTATCATAGTGTGCACAAACAAGAATAAGCCTATTTGTTTCACCTTGTCTATTACAAATAACATTTTTTAGTTCGAAAAATCCTTCGTCGAATTTATAATATTTAACATTCTTCTTATCATAGCCAGAGATTTCAAGCTCTTTTTTTAACCAATTTGCGACCTGATCAATAAAGATCGATTTACTATGTCGGTTATGAAATGATGTAAGACTATTAATCCATCTTTCGATATTGCTTCGGGATACCAAAGAGATTTGCGAATCTATAAATTTATCAATTACCAGTGATTTACTTTTAATTGACATTTTCTCAGATTCAGGAAGGCCAATAGGCTTGTTTCTCTTATCTGGTCGAGGATAATATTTTAGAAAAGGTCTCTCCATTATGATTCTTAAATTGAAATCACGTATATTAACAATAATAGCAATATCTTATGATCTCATAGTAGAAATAATGTCTATTTGATTCGATTTTTCAACAGAATTCCTGTGCTCCTTAGACTTTAAGATTAATTATTGATTGAAATGTATTATCTCTTTTCCCTAGTCCTTGCAATCTATTAAAAACATACTAAAATGTAAAAATAGTTCTCCAAGTCCTCTTTGGAATGCTAGTTTTAATAGGTAATATGATAATTCTATCTGTCAACAAGATTTTTCCTTGTACTTGAATCCTGTTAGTCATTAATCTCTGCTACTGAAGGGTATTATGATTAATTGTATGCACCTAGATTATGGTTATATTGGATGTATTTCGATCTTAGAACCATTATTCTATTAGTTCTCAGAGCCTTTGTGTCTCGATATCTCTTTTTTAACTATACTCACTAACTCATCGATTTCGCCTTTTGACAGGTCCAGCGATTTAATCTCCTGAAATGTTTTGATATGATCTATATTCTTTTTAATTATCTCTTTTATCCGTATCAATTCCTTCAGGACTATATTTGTGAGTGTATTCATACGTGATAGATAGGTTACTGTAGTGTATGTCCCAATGAAAAAACATATAGCACGACAAACCTATGTATGATTTTGATACAACCCCAAATGGAAACATAATTATACGACTGTTTTTATAGCTGAGATAAAATATTACAAACTCAATGACGAACTTTTTATCCTTGGTAAAACTATTTCCTGGAATCATCATTTTGGAATTTTTATTTATTTTTTATATTTTGCAGTTATGATAAATCATCTTGGGGTTTTATATCTTCATAATATGAATAGTCCGCACATCTCATTTGCATTTTCAATGATTTAGTTCTTGCAATCTTGTGTTGTGACATACTATTGAAACAAACTGTTGCAGATTCTAGACTTTCCATTAAAAGGTCGCTTACTCTATACTTGAACCCGAAACTAGAATAAAAGATTAAATCGTTTACTGGTTAACATATACAAACATATAGGATGATCCTATAGATCGCCTTTTATTATTAGCTTGAGAATATTTCTATTGAAAAAAATCTGCTGACAAACAGGGGTATTTTAAAAGGATCAAATAACATAATAATAATTCACCGATATAGGCTGCAAATAGAGTACAGGGATAACAGAAGAAAACCTATGTTCCAAAGTATTGGTGGCTATTGTGCGCTTAGTGAGCGCATATCAGTTAGCATTCTAGGTAGCCTTTATACCTCGTTTCAATATAGGAAGATGTGAAGGAACTCTAACTGTTACAGCTACATTTTTTTGGAGGGCTGTAAGAGATGTAGCTGATATACGCACAGTTGCTACAGCTGCTACACCTTTCATATTGCCGGTACAACTTTTTACTTTATTTTGTACCTCCTCCTTTTGTTTTCCATTTTTTACAGTACTGGGGTACATAAGCTGTAGCAGCTGTAGCTGCCAATAATAGTCAATTTTTTACGCTTAAAATCGCTTGCGATATGGTGCAGCTACACCTTTCTTAATTATGCAAAATTAAGTTTCAATTTCAATTTCAATAACTAGTAAGTATAACTATAGTCAAATTGCTAATCTGCAAACTCGTCAGTGTCATCAATTGTCTTCTGCTTCTGATCCGCGCGAAGCTTAATTAGTTCCTTCTTAGCAAGTATGTCATATTCTGCAGTTAACTTTATTCCTTTCCATACTCTTGGCCTGTTTTCGCCTACCGTTGCAAAACCCTCTTCAATTTCATATTTCTTCTTCATAGATTTGCCAAAAAAATCCTTGGTTCGTACAGCTAGTCTATGAATTTTACAATATACGACAAATGCCATATATGCAGCTTCTTTCGTCGTAAAGCTTGTTTCTGTTGATTCCTTATCAATTGCAATCTCCAAAAAGCCTTGTACCGGATCAAGTACTGATTGATATTTGACTCGACGTTCCTCGATCGTTTTGTCGTTTGTGAATATCTCCTTATTCTTGAGGATATTTCGAAGAGCATTCATCAAGATATTAAAGATACCTGAAAGTTCTTCCTCTGTCGTCAATTTGTCAATTAAATAGGGATCAAGCTTCCGTATTCCTTTCTCTTTATCTTCCTTTGCGTCAAATTTATTTGGGAATGTTACAATAAAATTACGTCGGAACCAGGCATCAGTCTGGTCACTACTGTAAGGTATTTTATTGGCACAAAGCCAGACCTTAGCGTAAATTCTGGCATCAAATGCTTTTTCATTCTTCTGTTCCACCCTGATAGGCTGTCTACCAGTGATCTTCTTTAGAATTGCTGTATCCTCTATTTTACCAGATGATAATTCGGCATCTAAATTACAGTTCTTTCCGACCAGATCATATAACGCAAATGGTCGTTCTAATACACTCTTCAAAGATACATTGCTGACATTTTTAGCTCCGTGTAAGGCCTCCAAAATTTCGAATATCTTACTTTTACCATTAGATCCATCACCATAAAGAATAGTAATAATTTCAAAAGGGTTATCTCTGTAAAAGGTATATGCCATTAACTCCACTAAGGCTCTGATCTCTGCAGGATGCAGAATTTCTGACAAGAATTTGCCAAATAATCTCGGTCTAGCAAGAGGATCGCATAATACTGGAATTTGATTCATAGAAAGATATTCTGGCGTGTGCGGCATTAGCTTATTTAATTTAATATCATAGAGACCGTTTTTCATATTTATCACATTGATATCTCTATCAAATTCAGAGAGCTTGCGATACGTCCTATTTTTGATATGCTCCCGAATCTCAGCACGTTTTGCTATGCTTAAATTAAATCCAAATTCTTCCTCGCATAGTTTTTGTATGAGAACTTCGCCGCTCCCAACATATCTTCCTTTCTCATAATATAGCATATCACATGACTCTTCGAGTGTTGCAAAATTGTACAGAGATAAAATAGATTCCGTAGCCTGATGGATGATATCTTTTTCTTTGTTGTCCTTGTCTCCAACGTCTTTATTGGTATAATTATAATTGTCGTTAGCATTAAACATAGTAAAATGGTATCCCAGTTTTCCAAACTCTTTCTTAATTGCAGAAATTAGCATTGGAAGCTCCCCGGTTTGGTTGACCAAAATCTCTTCTAATCCTGCGTATCCCCGAATTTCTTCAACCACTGGATTCTTATCATAGGTCCTATTGACAGTATCTAATGTCTTCTGTAAATTTTCATCACCAAAGGGTGAACCGTTGATTATATGTTCAAAGAGTTCAAGGGCTAAATATCTAGGTACATCACTATCCTTTCTTAAGTGCCCTGAAAGATACATTACAATTTCGTCCCTTATCGGTGGTTTCCAGTATTTCAGGACGGTCGAGGAGATTTTGGCTATAGCTTTTGCTTCTGCATTGAATCTCTCACATACTGACAACAGCTCATTTAACTCATCCTTTTCTAGAGATTGCAAGCAATCAATGTCACGAACGCAATCATATCCCGGACCACGTTCAATTAGATATTTTGTTGTACCGAAGAGTTTGATTTCGGAGTGGGAGGCGTACGGGCTAGTCCACAGATCCTTAGATTTAATATCAAGAGGGAATTCCTTCCGAGATATTTGGAATATCCAATGAAAGCCGCCACTAGGAGTTTTAGTATGAACTGTTTTGTTAATCTTGTCTTGTAATAGCAGCGATAATTTATAGAGAATTTTATTTATGAAAACATCGAATCCTTCGATACCGTCAACATCAAAACCAATGCATAATTTGATACTGTTCATTGCGATTGCCAAACAATCTACTTCTTTGTTATCAGAAGCGAACCATTTTTCTCGATACGCTCGGTCGTGAACACTTCCTTTGTGCCTTGTCCAGGAACCAGAACCTTTCGACGGTTCTTTAGTTTTTTTCCCGTTTACGATTTCAGATGAGATGGGAATAGTTAGATGCCCAGCTTGTGAATATTTTTCGCTCTCATCTAAGAGAGAAGGTCCCATTCTTTATCTCACAGCAAAATTATTGTCATAGTATCATACTGCCTAGGAGTTGGCTACTATCAAAAAGATAAGTGGCCATCAGATGTCAAGGTCCTCCCACGACATACTTCGATAAGGAACAAACTCTTTGCATGGACAGCTCCCTTCACTTCCACTGCATCTTGCTATAAACGGGGATTTAGAAGTGGTCTTATGTTCAGAAACTTCATGTGAGCAATGACACCACCAACTCTCACCTGTCCACAAGTATCGTGGAGTGGTTACATCTTTAGTATCATCAGCCTGATCATAGAAAAATTTATGTAAATCTTCTGGCCTAGATTTATTGGAGACCATTTTCTTTAGTTACTTCTGAAGAAGATGAAGATTCTACCAAGATGTTAGCTTCTGGATCCCAAACCCGTGCTAACGTCTGTTTATGATTACATTCACATATGCAAATAATCCTGTGTCCAGTGATTTCATTTTTCCACATTCCTGCACATTTTCGATTGCACCCAAGAGGACATACACTAAGAATTAGATCTGGTATGCAGTCTATATGAGGCCTATCCATCTAGGCTGAAACCTCCTTATATTCTGCATTTTGGTAGGCTTTTTCTATTAGACGATAGAGATAACGGCTACGGGATACATCTCCACGTTCGCTATCAATCCTCGCCATTACTTCTATAGGGAGTGATAGCCCTATAGACTTGTGTTTCTGCATAAAAACAATTTTATCGGTTCAATAGTTAGCATTTAATGAGAGTGCTCTCAAAAACCTTTAAATATAAGCAAGAAATTTTTGATGCCATTTTTACGGTATTTTCTGAGAGCAAAAATAAGGACATAGAAGACGAGATTTCCTATAGAGAAATTTGGCGCAGGATTAATGGCGTATTAGGATATAGAGTATATTTTCGAGATTTTCAGACCCATATTGAATATATGGAATATGAAAAAATACTAGAACGAAATGATCCAAGTGAAGGAAGAAGAGGTGCCAAGGTATACTTTTCCTTAACAAAAAAAGCTGAACAGCTGTATGCTCTTAAGATTCTTGGGATAGATAAGAGCATACAAAAACGAAAGAAGCTATATCAATTATTGATTTCATTTGAGGTATTTAAGAGAAGAAATCCAATAACACAACGACAATTATACCAATTTCTTAAACAGATTAGAACTTCCGGAAAGAGTCTAGAAATAGTCAAGGTCACGGATAAAATTACCCACTTTAAGCTAGTAAAAGGTGTTAAAATTATTAAATGGATACAAAGCGGTTCTATAATAGGTCCTAATGCATCTGTTTATCATATCTCAATTCCAGGTTTTACTGCTAAGGAATTTACTTCATATTTAACAAGATTAAAGAAAGGTAAAGAACCTCGACCGTTTCCATACTACGCTGGTATCACAGATGTGCCTTTTGTACTCGATACAGATTACGCAGAATCTGAAATAACAGATGCAATCGAATCATTTAGAAAAGATGGTTTAATTAAACCCATAAATGATGTCTTTCCAGGAGAAATGAGATATGATCTTGCAGATGAATACTTAACTAACTTCATAAAAGATGTATGGTTAGTTCATGATCTTGATCTTCGACTATTATTTGAAAGATTAGTATATGAAGGTAGACCCAAAGAGAAGGATATAAGTTATCTAAAATTCATGTATGGTAAAAGAATTGCAGATAGAATACTTGCTAATGCGTATCATATTAAGCAAGCGAACAAGAGCCGTGAGAATCGAGAGGAAGAAAAGAAAGCAAAAAGGTTCATTCAAGCCCTAGAAAAACATAGGAGATCACTTATAGAAGACGTAGGCAAGAGGCATGAAAATGTTATCAGAAATTATGAAATAGCAAGTCGGTTGGTAGAGGGGATATGTTTTTCTCCATTTGTTCCTAGGCAGAATTAGAATCTATCTTTTTATATATACCCTTCAAAATTAGCTCCTTGGCTATCTCCTGTTTTCCTTCTTGTGTATTTATCGAGGACAAAAGAGATAGCACTGTCTGCATCTGAGATTGCATTGAAATAACTTGTTCTTTCATTGCGTTTAGTTCGTTATCTCTTTTATTCAACAATTCTAATTCCCCTCTTAATTTTTCATTCTCCTCCTTTGTTACCTGTATTGTTAACGCCGGTACGGCTTCTATGTATCCTTTCTTCTTATTATTTCCTTCTAGGATTTCTGTCTCAGTTGGTTTGAAATAGGATTTTTTTAATCCAATTTTGTGACCCATCAACATCTCTACGAATAGAGTGTCTACACCAGCCATCTCACATGTGGTATCAAAGAACTTACGAAGACCATGGACAGCCATTATCTCGCCACGGCATCTCCCTCTTGGGTCTGTTTCTGTTTGTAGTGGCTTCATTTTCTGTATAATTCCTGCTGATATAGCTATAGAGCGTATGATATATGCTACTCCATGTCTTGACAAGGGTTTAATCATGTTCCTTATCTGTAGTACATCCTTTTTATTAAATGACCTTCTGAAAACTGCGGAATCTGGTGTTAGCTTCTCTCCTAGTTTCTGTCTCCATTGCAGATAATCATCTATAGCTCTTCTGGCTTCTGAAGTACAGAAGGTTATGTATTTGTCTCTCTTTGATTTTCTGTATATTGTGAGCATATAGATATTATATTTTTCAATTGGGGTCAGATCTTTTATTGTTAGTTTTGTAAGCGCTCCTTCTCTTATTCCAGATGAAGCAAAAAGAAGGATAATACCTCTATCTCTTTTCGAAATAACAGTATTATTCAGCATCTTAGCAATCTCTTCCTTGGTATATGGTCTGTCTTCTGCCACTATGTCATTTTCTGGCTTAAACTTCTCGATTATTTTCCACTTCAAACCTTCATATTCAGCCATATCATAGAAATGATGTAGTGCTGCAATTCGAATCTTGATACTTGATGATGAAAGTTTTTTTTCATCTTTCATCCATATAATATAATCAATGATTTTTGATTGTAACATCCTAGGATTATAATCAAGTAGTATATCATATTCTTCCCTGTCAATCTGCAACCAATCCATAAAATAATGCAGCCATCTATGATAGAACTCCTTAGTTACTTCTGAAGGTAAAGAGGAAATAAAACGGCGATAGAGTTCTTGTGCGGTGAGTTTATAATCATTTTCTAAGGCCATTGACTATGCCAATAAATAGATGATAGTAATATTTATGCTAGTCTACACAAACTAGAACCAATTTTCTAGAGATTGATTGCGACTTGATATTGATTTCTTTAGTCTGTCTAAAGCTCCAGTCACACGTTCTCTAGAGAAGTCTTTTTCTCCGCAAAGAAAATCAACTATACT